>NZ_CAWUDO010000027.1:0-91946 GCF_963920935.1 Nostoc sp. CCY 9925
TTAGCGCAGCTAAGCCGTGTCCGCGAGCGTCATTTTGAATTTTGAATTGTTAACTGTGGGCATTGTGTTTGTTGGACTTTAATTTTTTGTTGGATGCCTGGTGGTAAGCCAGGTTTAACTTTGGCATAAAGACGAGCAAATTCTCGTACATAATGAGCAGCTACTATAGGACTTTCAATCACTACAACAGTCTCGTCGTTACCATTATTCGCTGCATCTGACCAATTATGAGAACCTGTAATTACTGTTTGGTTATCAATAACGGCAAATTTATGATGTAATAAATCACCCTTGGGTAATGTAGGTACACCTACAGTCGTAATTGGGTTTTGCCAAGGATGATTATCGACTTCATATTTACATTTATTACTGAGAGCAACTCCCATCATATCTAATGCTTCACTATAAGGACGATAGGCAAATTGTGGTTCAATTAAAGCGCGAATTGGGACATTTTGTTGATGTCGAGTTTCCAAAATATTAGCAAGACGCTGTTCGGAAAAGACAAATAAAGCCAAATCAATAGATCCCGTTGCTGAATCTAAAGTTTTACCAATTAAACCATTACTACTATTACTCCAGGGTTTAGTTGGAGAAGTAGGTGAAAACTGGACAGTAATTTTAGTTTTATTTAATGTGATTTGTTGAGGCAAACGCAGCGGTTTTTGTAGACCAAATCGGCTATCTGGTTTACCTCCTGGGCCGTCACCCCACATAATGTTAAACTCTTCTGTAAACAAAGATGCTAATTCTGGACTGTCAATTTGTAAGAAGTTATTGGCATTACCTAAAGTGCTAGGATTTGTATAATCACCAAAAGTGTCGCTCAGAGTAAAATTCGCCGAAGTGATAATTACAATGCGATTATCTACAATGACGAACTTATGGTGCATCAAACTGCTACCTGCTGAACCATCGGCTGCATCGTCTAGCCAGGGAATTTTCGCATTTTGCAAAATTATTAAAGCATCCCTTTGATTAATTTCTGTGGGAGTCAGTTGATTATCGTTGTTAATATCAATAAATTGGCGAAATTCCTGATAGCGTTCTCGTTCTCTTTTATCTAATTTACCTACTTCTTCAGGTGTAAAACTACTCCAAGGTCGGCTATAAGTATTTTCTAAAATCAACCTGACTTTTACCCCAGCTTTTTGCCTCTCAACCAGTGCTTCGGCTACTTTGGGTAAACGTAATTCTTGCACCGCCACATCTACTGTAGATTTAGCTTGAGAAATAGTATCAACAATCTGTTTTTCTAAGTCATCCCCCAAGCGAGTTTGCTGACGGTAAGGTTCTTTGTATTCTGAAGATTGAGAATGATTAAAGTAAACTCTAACTAAGGGATCTTGTGGTAACTCTGCTAGAAGCTGATTGGATGACTGAACTCGTTGACAAGCAGCGAGGGGAAAGATCAGTAAAAAGATATATAAAAAAAACCTTTGTCTAGATAAAAGTTGCACTGTAATCTGTTAAAAGTGGATTGAGAGGGGACATATTTATCATTCCCAAAATTTTGGGTTCTGAGATGAAGTAGAAAAATAGCTTTCCCAGGCAAAAAAACCCACTCATACATGCACAATTACAGAGATTTTGTCAGATTTGTCCACCTCAAGTGTATGTGCTAAAAAAATCAGCAGCCTATACCAGCGTGTGTTCTCACCATTATCGGTTATATGCAAATTTATCTAGATTACAGCGCGACTACTCCCACTCGCAAAGAAGCGATCGCACTTATGCAAACAGTCCTCACACAACAGTGGGGTAATCCTTCCAGCTTACATGAATGGGGACAACGGGCTGCAACGGTTGTGGAACAAGCCAGAGTTCAAGTTGCTGGATTAATTAACGCCGCCACTCCTGAATCGATTGTTTTTACCTCTGGCGGTACTGAAGCAAATAATCTAGCGATTATGGGCGTGGCTCGGTTGTATACTGTTCCTCAACACATAATTATCTCCAGCGTCGAGCATTCCGCAATTTCCGAGACAGTGCGGTTGTTAGAGATATGGGGTTGGGAAGTTACGCGCTTAGATGTAGATATCAAAGGCAGAGTTAACCCCCTGGATTTAAAGGCGGCGTTGCGGCACAATACAGTTTTGGTTTCCGTAATTTACGGTCAAAGTGAAGTTGGGACTGTGCAACCAATTGCTGAATTGGGAAAAATCGTGCGATGCCTGCGGCGGGCGGAGCCATCGCATGGTGCTTTGTTCCATACAGATGCAGTGCAAGCTGCCGGACGCTTAGCGATAGATGTACAACAACTGCCCGTAGACTTACTTAGCCTTTCCAGCCATAAAATCTATGGCCCACAAGGTGCAGGGGCGTTGTATGTGCGTCCTGGTGTGGAATTGATGCCTTTACTAGGTGGTGGTGGACAAGAAATGGGATTGCGTTCTGGTACACAAGCAGTACCCGTAATTGCTGGGTTTGGTGTCGCCGCAGAACTAGCAGCAGAGGAATTGGCTATAGAAACGCCACGGTTGATTCAGTTACGCGATCGCGCCTTTGCTCAATTAGCTGACATTCCTGGTTTAATTCCTACAGGGGATAGCTGCGATCGTTTACCTCACCATGTAAGTATGTGCTTAGAATACGCCGATGGTGAAAAACTCAGCGGTAAAACCTTAGTAAGACAACTAAATCTTGCCGGCATCGGTATTAGTGCTGGTGCTGCTTGCCATAGTGGGAAACTCAGCCCAAGCCCGATATTGTTAGCAATGGGTTATTCCGAAAAAGCTGCCTTGGGTGGAATTCGCATCACATTGGGGCATGATACTACTGAAGCTGATATAGATTGGGTGGTGATGGTGTTGAAGCAAGTTTTAGAGAGGCTGACACCAGATTTATCTTTAGTTAAGCGTTGAACGCACCTAAAATCAGGATGTGAAGTACTTTTATGTTTACTCCTATGAACTTTCCTCCCCAAGTCCAACAGAAAATTGAAAAATGAGCAAGTAATGAAGGAATTTCGATTGAGGAGTTTGTTTTACAAGCAGTTGCCAAAAAAATTAATGCACTGACTCAGCAAATGGCATCTACAACCAATGTAGTGTATTCTAGCCAAGCAAAAGTCTATCGAAAAGAAAGGATTTTGGTTGTAGATGCCGAATTACCAGAAAACTTGGATTTGAATACCTTCATAAATGAATTGAGAGAAGAACGCATTTGTAATCAAAGAAGTAGCTGTTCTTCTGACGCTGAATTTATTGCCAAAGATAATCCCTGGCAATCCCTCATCGATAGTCTAGACAATTTTTCTGATGATTTTATGACTACTAGAGATCAACCACTCATTTATACTAGATAGTTTCTAAACTTGACTTTCTTATCCTCTAAAAACACTGCTGAGAAGTAAACCTACCAGTCTTTTACCAAAGAAAAGCCAATCCGACCAAAATATAATATGAATAACTACTATTACCCAAAATACAGCTTGGTATGAAGCCTTACTACTTTTGTGGCGTAATGTTTTTTGGGCGATGAATGCTCCCAACCATCCACCCATAAATTCACACAAATGTAATGTGTTTTCTGGTACTCTCCAACGCCCCTGTTTTGCACGAGATTTATCATTCGCATACAGTACAAAGGTCAGAAAACTCATTAAAGGATAGAGAATCAAAGGAATTGCGTTGAAAGTTGTCAATGCAAAATGTAATGCTCCTAAACCTGGCAATAAGCATAAGAGCAACACCTCGAATATTAAAGAAGATTTGGCTTTGGGCTTGAATGTTTCTTTCTCTATTCTAGAGGATGAGGTTTTCGGGATAGATTTAGATACAACTCCCTCAATGAAGGCGTTGCAAGCACAAGTTTTTCCGTCTTTATCAACCTTTAGCTGATAGCAAATCACATCACCCACTTGTGGACGATGATTGTTTTTTTTGAGTGCAGTGATATGAATAAAAATATCTTGACTACTTCCACTGGAACGGATGAAGCCAAAACCTTTGTCATCCTTCCATCTTGTTAATTTACCTTTATGAAAAACAGGTTTCATGAAAGATCCTGATATCAATACTTCATTTTTAATGTTCCCAGATCGATATCAAATGATTCATATTCCAATTTAGCAACGCCAAAATCAGAGCTAATACTGGAACAATAGAAGTAATGCTAAACCAAGATAATAAATCATGAGTGAACTTCCCAATAGTCTTGAAGATGCGATCGCCCAATCTCAAACCGCTGTCCAAGCCGCCCTTGCAGATGGCTGTAATCGCCTACAAGTCGAGTTCCTATTCCCAGAACTCAAACTGATGCCCGTGGCGGAACAATTTGTGCCACTGTTTGCTGAATACGATTCTCGTTTGAAAATTTTCTTTGCAGATGCTGGGGCTGCGGCCTTAGCCCGCCGCGATTGGGCTGATGCGCCATTTCAAATTTTGGATATCGGAACGGGCAGGGCTGCTTCCTTGCAGACAAAAATTCAGTCAGAGGATGAAATTTTCTTATTCATCTCCCCCACTTCCGTGGAAGTACCGCAGTTAGAAAAGTTATGTGACGCAATTGGCGATCGCCCTTTAGTATTTTTAAATCCCCGCCTTGAAGATTCGGGAACTGTAGGGATTGGTTATGCAGCTAGAAAAATCCGCGATCGCTTTATCAATACCATTGAATGCTGCTATTACTTACGTCCGGTAGACGATCAAACTGCCTTATATCGCTGCTACCCAGGACAGTGGGAAATTTGGGTAGAAAATGGGGGTGATTATCAAAAAATTGCCGAATTACCTACAAAACCATCGGGTGATGAGTTGGATCTCATCCTCATGAAGGGACAACCGCAAACAACAACCAACGCCGTACCTGGGAGAAAGCCCAATGTGTTTAAGAGTTTGCAACGGTTCTTAAAGGCTTTGAGTAGTTAGGAGAAAGTAGAGGTAGCAGGAGAAAAATTAATCGCCTGCTGCCTCATTTTCAATTTTCTATTACTATGAAATTTCCTTAACTAGCCGCGAATTCCAAGGACACCAGATGCCACCTGGTAAAAATGCGCCGCCTGCCTCATCTAAATGGTCTTCGGTGTATTCAATTGAAGCATCACAAACTTCTATCGCCACTTGAAAGAAATTGATAGACGCTGGGTCTAATTGGTAACTCCAATTTGGATTGTAGGCGGCTGGTCTTTTTATGATTCTTCCGTATATATGGGTTGTATTTTGTTCTTTTCCACTGAGTATATCCCTCGCTTGTTGAATTTTACTCTCATCAGTAAGTTCCACAACAAATTGAGCAGGACGGGGTGGATATTCAAATACAAATCTTGCAGGTGTAGCGGCGTATGATGGTGAACTAAAACCCATAGCAAGGATAGCTACACCAGCCAACACAGCTAGTACTCGACGGATTAATTTTCTTGCGATCGCAATCATTATTTTCCCTCTGTAGGTACAAATGTTGCGAGTAACCTAACACGATGGAGAAAGTGACGCAAGGACAGTTAAGACAGTTAAGACAGTTAAGAAAAAATTATCGAAAAAAATGCGAAAAAGACACTGGCTGGATAGGTGAGCAATTCAAATGGGTAGAGTGAGCAGAATTAGCAAAGGGTCATGGGTAATTCGCCACCCGTCTTTTTGTAATGCCGATTTCACAACATCGTGAAATTTATCTCTAGCTGACATAAACTTTTTTCTCAGCCTATATCGGCATTCTATATATATTTTGCCAAAATTCTCGGCAAACAATAAGAGTTAGGAATTTTACTATTAACTCCTAACTCTTGTACAGACGCGATTCATCGCGTCTCTACTTTTTTAATTCCCTTGCAACGGCGCATTCAAGATTTTCTCAATGCGATCGCGTGTTTCTAGGATGTGCGCTTTGGTATATTCATCATCAGAATTAACATCTTTGAGCTTATCATCCAATTGTTTGAGTTTATACCATGCCAAAGTGCGAGCATCTTCTGGGACATATTCTTTTCGCAGCACCATGCTAGATAAAATGTCTAAGTATTGCCGCTGCAAGCCCCGCCGCAAACTCGCAATCTTCATTGGTTTGCCTTTTGGTTTGATGACTTCCGTCCAAATACCTGACTGTAATGTGTCAAATAATTCCGGAATAGTCAGCGCATTTTCTGGCTTAGTTTTCAGTTCGATATCCTTGAGACGCGAAAGGCGATCGCCTGAGAGTAAATCCCGCAACACGGAACCCTGCAACAGTAGCACCAAATCGTGAATTGGATAATCCAAACGGCCAACTTGCGGATAACTACCCCAATGACGCCAACGAGAAGGTGCTAATTTATTCAGTAATTCTGGTGAAAAGCTGAGGGCATCTTCGGCAAAGAGGTATTTTTGCAGTGTTTCTAAAGCCTGACGTTGTTGTGCAACTGGTACCGGTTCAAATGGTAATCGGCGTTGGCCGACTTCAGAGACATTCTGCGAAGGAATTTCGCTAGCACGGACGCGATAGAAGGACTGCCCGCCGATGTATTTTGTCGTGTAATATATTTGCTGGAAATAATTACCCAATACTGTGCTAAAACGTTCACTGACATCGCTGTAACTCTCTCCATCCATTGGGAAACGTTTATCAAGACGTTCCCACATCACACGGGAATTATTCAGCTGCCACTGAGAATAAAGCAGCACATTGCCGCTGTTATCCCAAGCATCGGCTGTGGGGTCAAGGTCATACACATCTTCGTCAGTGGAATAACTCAACTCAGGTTTGGAGGATTCCCCAGCAATTTCCTCTAAAATTGGCTTTTCCGCTACAGGAGTTGATGTCTGAATTGGGATGTAACCGTACTTAATCGCCCATTCATCATAAACCCCCACCATGCTGGGAAAATAATCTCCCTGTTTTGTACCTTGGGGGGCAATATTTGGCGGAATGTAGTCCATCACGGAAGTTGTCAAACCTTTAGCTTTGGTAATTTCCGTATTATTCATTTCTTCTGGTGGTAGCAGCGTACTACCACGGAAGTTATGGCGTAAACCAAGGGTATGACCAACTTCGTGGGCGATGATTAAGCGTAAATATTGATTAATATATTCTTTCACTTTCTCTTGACTGGGTATATTGTCTCCCAACAATGACATTGCCACAGAACCCAAGGCAAACTGATTCGCTGCTTCCATCCCGTAGCACAAATCGTACTCGCCTGCCATTTTAGATAAACGATTCAAAAAACCTTGCGTTTCCTGAGGCATATTCTTGTCTTTGGCATTTAACCCATTGGCGCAAAGTAAACGATTTTGCATCAATGCAGATAAAGTTGTAGTATTTTGTGCTTGGTTAGGTTGGACGATTTTGCGATATTCGTTCTTGAGTGCCCGCACAAAGCTAGCATCTACAAGAATATCTGCATCCAAAATTTCTCCAGTCAAAGGGTTAACGCGGGATGGCCCCATTGCAAAGTATCCATCTACTGTATTAATCCAGCGAATGGTGTTGTAACGAATATCTGCTGGGTCCCAAGTAGCGTCATCTGGCATTTGTCGGGCTTCAATGGCATCCTTGAATCCGGCTTTGAGAAAGGCTTTGTTCCACATCAGAATGCCTTCTTTGATAGCATCGCGGTATTCTAAGGGCACAGCGTTATCAATCCAAAAGACAATTGGTTTTTTGGGACGAGAAATTGCTGCTTTTGGGTCTTGTTTTTCCAAGTCCCAGCGATTAATGTAACGGACAAAAGAATCGCCGCGATCGTCTTTGGATAAATCTTGGTAGGCGGTGATGAAATAGCCGATGCGATCGTCGGCAATGCGGGGGCGATAATTTTTATCGGGTAGTTCGGAGAGGCTGTAGTGGACGCGTAAGGTAAAACCACGGTTGTCAGGTAACGAGGCAAAGCTTGGTACTTCACTGTCTCGACCACCGCCACCAGAGAAATTTAAAACTGACTGAATTTCTACATTATGGGGAAAAGCTTTAGAAGTACCAAAATATGACTGGTCTGTCGCTCCTGGAACACCTAAACTCAGAGATAACCCTGCTAAGTCTGTCAATAGCAAATCTCCCAAGTCAATGAGAAGGGTTTTGCGTTGCGGATGAATGCTTTTAATGGAAATATTGTAGAGAACAGAGTCACTAAAAGAACGGGCAAGCGATCGCACTTGCGGATCTCCCTCACGAGTCCGGAAATTGACATTGCGGATCACAAAGTGTAAATTATTATCCACCCGTCGGAAATAGAATAAAAAATCTTGCAAAGGCATACCGCTGTAAATACCTCTTTCGCCAATGCCTGATTCCAACGTTGCCGCAGCGAGAAAATTTTTATTTAGTTGCTCTGGTTTTATTTCTAAATAAATTTTATTCTTTTCTTTATTGCGATAAAGCGTGAACAATCCACCCTGCTTGGCAGTGTCTTTAACTACTTCATCAAACGCCTCTAAATCATCCTTTGCTTCTGGTTTAGCAGTAGAATTCGGTTTAGAATTCGGTTTTTGTGGCGGTTTAGCTACTTGCAAAAATGGTTGCTGTGGTGCTTTTTTCGGATCTTTGACTACCCAAATAAACGGTTGAGGCTGTGCCTGTTTATTTTGATTAACTACCCAAACTTGCCCTGCTGCTAGTCTCTGCTGAGGGCGGTTGTTGATATCTTTTGGCGATAAGGTTGAGGTTTCGGTTGAAGAAGTTTTTGTCGTTGAGGGACTATTAGACTTTTGTTTACTTGTGGCTGTGGCTACCACTGTCTGATGGTTGGTAGACAACTCTGGATTAACTCCATTAACAGCCAATGACTTGGCGCTAGCTGTTGCTATTCCTAAAAACAAACCGTGTAACAAAATCATATAAAAGCTTAATCTGTTCATCGCATTCATCCCCAATAACTATCTTTCGTTGAGTTTTAACTTTTGCAAAGCTATGCAGCCTGTCCTGTATTGATTCATTACCTGCTTTATATCAAGCAGCAAACTTTGACTTCAATTTTAATTGCCATTTTTACGGTTTTTTGTGTTGTTTTACAGTAGGATTTTTCCTAACAATTGCGTCTCTCACAAAGAGTAAGTATTATTTTTACATCAGAGTAGTAAATATCGTGGGAAAAAAATATAACGAATTCGCCAATGCAGCAAAATTATGTCATTTTTGAAATAATTTTTCCGTTGACAATTTATTTACATCATCAGTATTAATTTTAGGCTCAAAGCGCCTTATACCAATGCTTTTGACAAATACCATTACCAGTACGTCCAAATAAATAGTATGTATTTATACTTGTATTTTAATCATAGAAAGCAAACTAACTGAGAAAAAATTTTAGTTCCGGATTATCAAAACAATTACTTTAAATGTATCAACGGGCACAGAAATGTCAACATATTTATCTCAAGTCTGGAAGCTGCTGACAAATTATGTGAGGGGTACAAGGTTGCAAGAGATGTCAAAAACGACATCTATGGAAACCGAAGCAGTTTTGCCTCTAGGAAAAAGTATTAAAGAACCAGACGAAAGTGTTAAATTTGCTCAAAATAATTTGTCGGAATATTTATTGTGTGAAAAACTACAAAAAAGTTTAGAAAAATGGACATTAACAGGGAGCAGTTGGAATTCTAAGATAGACGAAAAGACATTGGGTAGGCAAGCTGCTGGGTTATGCTTTAGAGTGTGCGATCGCCAGATGCATGAAGAGATTTACGATTTACTAGGTAACGGGGCGCTGAAACCCGAAATAGTCAACGAACTGATGGAATTCGTGGTTACAGATCAAAAAATTAACCTAGAAATACTTTTCTGGCGGCTAGAAGATTTTTATCATTGCTGGTGTCAGGGAGAATTTATCGATGCCACACCAGAGGATAACCTACCTCAGAAAAAAATGTTACAGTTGGCACGAAAAAATATTGCGATCGCACTCAGACAGATAGATATATATACAGGGCTAAACGTGCTGATTTTACTATTAGAGTTACACCGCTACGCCCAAGAACAAGATCGACTCAAAGAAAAAATCATTTTCTATCCATCTGCTCAACCAGACACAGACAATTTTTTCACATCCCAACTACTGCGGATCGTTAACTATAGCGATGCCCTGGAAATTGGCAACTTTAGCAGTATAATCGGGCAATTTCTCAAAGGCGGCAACTTTATCGGTGCTTATCTCGGCGATGCTAACCTAACTGGGGTAGACTTTAGCCACGCCAACCTCAGCGGTGCTTATCTTGGCGATGCAAACTTAACAGGAGTCAACTTCAGCGGTGCTAACCTTAGCGCTGCTAACCTTGGTGATGCCAACCTCAGCGGTGCCAACCTGAGCGGTGCCAACCTCAGCGGTGCCGACCTCAGCAGCGCCAACCTCAGCGGTGCCAACCTCAGCAGCGCCAACCTTAACCGCGCCAACCTCAGCCGCGCTGACCTTAGTAGTGCCAAGCTTAACCGTGCCAACCTTAGCTGCGCCGACCTCAACCGCGCCGACCTCAGCAGCACCAACTTGAACTGTGCCGACCTCAGCAACGCCATCCTTTTCGGTGCCAATTTAAGTGACGCCAACCTCAGCAGCACCAACTTTAACCATGCCGACCTTTGCCGTGGCGACCTCAGCGGTGCTGACTTGAGTCACGCCATCCTCAACGGTACGAACCTCAGCGACACAATACTTTTTAGTACCAACCTGAAGGGCGCCATCCTCATCGCCGCCGACCTCAGTTACGCCAAACTCAATGGTGCCAAGCTGAACAACGCCAGACTCGACGGTGCCATGTTCTTAGGCGCTGACCTCAGTGGCGTAGACCTGAGTCGAGTGACTCTCAACGAAGCCGACCTCAGCGGCGTAATTCTCAACGACGCTGACCTTAGTGGTGCAGACCTCACTGATGCCATACTTTTCGGCACAGACCTCAGCTATGCCAACCTCAATAGTGCTAACCTCAGCGGCAGTAACCTCAGTGGTGCGATTCTCAATGGCGCGAATCTCAGCCATAGTAATCTCAGCAGCGCTATTCTTGGAGGTGCCGACCTCAGCGACGCCAATATGGAACAAATGACCTGGGGTAAAAAGCAGCAGTGGGAAAGTGTGCGGGGACTAGAGACAGCAGTTAATGTGCCAGAGGCGCTGAAGCAAGAGTTGGGGTTGAAGTGAGACGCAGGGATACACAGACGCGCGGAAGTTTTTACTCTTTGCGTCCTTTGCGCCCTTTGCGGTTCGTTATTCTGAATAGAAGAATTTTCAAGTTCCGAACTCCATTTTTCTACTTCCAACCCCAAAAGATGGGCATCTGAGCTTGAGTAATCACCAATACTACCTCAAAACCAGTTCTGAAAATGCTAACTGCACAACAGAGGGCTATATCCCGCTTGCTAGAGTGTAAGTTGTTCACGTAAAATATAGTGCCATTGTTCCGGCAGTTCTCATGACCTCATCTGCGTCGTTTGACACGTTAGAGTCTTTACAGGCGGATATCGCTGAATTAATCGTTCGTCTACCGACATTAAAAAATCGGCAACTTATTCAGCAAGCACTTGCTACTATTGTTCGCCTTGCTGATACCGAAATTGAGCGTCTCGATTGGAAAATCTTGTCGGCTGCGCTAGCAGATATGGAGCGCGGTTTCCAACTGTTTTATAATTACCGACACGTCCGCAAAGTCACCATTTTTGGTTCTGCTCGCCTCGCAACAGATACACCAGAATACCAAATGGCGCTGGAGTTTGCTCGCTGTGTGACTAAATTGGGATTTATGGTGATGACCGGCGGCGGTGGTGGAATCATGCAGGCGGGTCACGAAGGTGCTGGGCGAGAAAATTCTTTTGGCTTAAACATTCAGTTACCCTTTGAACAGGAAGCCAACCCTTTTATAGACGGCGACCCCAAGCTAATTCACTTCAAATACTTCTTTACCCGCAAGCTGTTTCTCCTTAAAGAAAGTGATGCTGTAGCCCTGTTTCCTGGGGGTTTTGGCACCCAAGATGAAGCTTTTGAATGTATGACATTAAGCCAAACTGGTAAATTTGGCCCGGTACCTTTAGTTTTAATTGACCACCCTGGTGGTGATTACTGGCGCTCTTGGAGCGAATATATTGATAAGCAATTAGTTCATAAAGGTCTTGTCAGTCCTGATGACCCTAGCCTTTACACGGTGACAGACAATTTGGATGTGGCTTGCGATGCCATCACCGGTTTTTACCAGGTTTATCATTCTAGCCGCTATGTCGCGAATCAATTAGTCATCCGTCTCAAAACAGATTTATCGGATGCCCAAGTTGACCAACTTAATGCTGAGTTTAACGACATTATTATTCAAGGACGGATTGAAAAAAGTCAGGCGTTACCCCAAGAAGCCCAAGATGAAACTTTTGGACTACCCCGGTTAATTTTGTACTTTAATCAACGAGATTTAGGGCGCTTGTATCAGATGATTGCCACAATTAACCAGATGGGTACTCCTTCACCAGAAGATGCAGCACATCCAGAAAGGAAGTAGTATTTATGGGTGGATTTTTCCACCCGCGCCCAACATTTTTGACGCCGTAAAAATATATTTGGGTAGGTTGATATAAATTAGTTAGCCGCATCAAAAATCTGCTGTGCAGTTAAATTTAATTGAGGAAAGGTACGTGATGAAATCGGGGTGTTGCCTTGAAACAAATTCATTTGATATTCACCATCAACTAATTCGCATACAAAAATAGTAGGTTGTTTGGGATTGCCGAGGAACTTTCTTGCGCCTAGTGCAGCATAATCAGCAATCCAATATTCGGGAATGCCCATTTCTTCATAATCCCCAAGTTTATTGTAATAATCATCTCGCCAGTTAGTTGAAACAACCTCAACCACCAAAGGAACCGATGCTGCAAGGCTTACAGTTGACTGTTTTTGAAAAAGCGGTTCATTGTCGAGATTATCAAGATTTAACAGCAACACATCAGGCGAATAAGCAGATTCGGCACAAGGAGTTTTGACTAATGCTGTTTTGGGTATAGTGTAGGGAAGGCTCAGGCGATCAAACTCTACAGTTAGCTTTCGGGCTATAAATCCTACAACTTTTTCATGTTGTCCGGTTGGCGGTGGCATTTCAACAATTACTCCATTGTGCAATTCATAACGTTTGGCATCATTGGGATACCATTCGACAAATTCATCAAACGTGAGTGATTTGGGCAAGGCTTGGGTCATAATCTTACCTCCATATCTGTTTTATTTTAGCAAAATATTCATGATTTATGTTGGGATATCCAATCAATTTTGACTGTAGTATAGCAACATTACCAAAACAGAATTTAGAGTCAAAATTCATAATTATTCAATTTAATTATGTACGATTTGTAGCTGAATAAAGGGGTTAAAGTTACCTAATAAATCGTTTGTGTAAGAAAGAAATTGGTAAGTTTATGGCGGAACCATCCTCATGGATATCCTAACTTTCATAAGATGGGGAAAAGTTAAATTGCAGCGCAGGCGATCGCCACAAATTCCCAACCATTAACACAGCTTTTTAATTAGTGCTGCTTGTTCTCATTGATGGCGATCGCACTTATAAAAAAAACTATAGATAAATTATTGTCAAAATAAACCTAAAAAATTATGCAATATGGCAATCGAATTCGCTCTGTCTCCTTTATACTGGCTTTCAAGAGAGGTGGCTCTTGGAGTCCATCTTTTTTGGTAAAAGACGTCACAAAAACACGGTAATTTAACCTACTTACACATGAGAAAAACACCAGTTATTATGACTCAATGCTGATCGCCATAAAAAAGCGTGTATATTAGCACAGGAAATAATATATAACATCCTAAACAGACATAGAGGAATAAAATATGCTGGAAATACTGGGTTCAGGTTTGGTGTCACTTTGGCTGGAAATGGCTGGGGTACACATCAAGCCTCAAGATGCTTTAGATGCATTAGCTTGGCAAAGTAGCCCCGGCTTGGTTCTTGCCCCCGATCCAAATCCAGCCGGGGCAACTACGGTGCAGGTATATCTCAAGGAATTAATCACAACAAAGGTAGTAGGGCAAAATCTGGCTGAAAGTCAAGGAATTTGGATGCAGTCAGGGCCGATGCTGATGGCAAATCACCAAGGCACAACACCTCTACCAGCTGCCTCTTTAACTAAAATTGCGACTTCATTAGTTGCTTTGAAAACCTGGGGGCCAGATCACCAATTTGATACTTTAGTCAGTGTCACCGGGCCAATGGTAAATGGGGTTGTGCAAGGTGATTTAGTGATTACTGGTGGCGGCGATCCGATGTTTGTTTGGGAAGAAGCGATCGCCCTTGGTAATACTCTCAATAAAATGGGTATCAAGCAAGTAAAGGGAAATTTGGTGATTAGTGGCAATTTCGCCATGAATTTCCAACGTCAGCCAATGCTGGCGGGTCTAATCCTCAAGCAAACACTCAATTCTGCAACTTGGGGTCGCCCCGCTAATTACATATACTCAATCATGCCTAAGGGAACACCCAAGCCGAAAGTCGTAATTGCCGGTGCTGTGAAATTTGAGGCACAACCAAACCCCCGACAAACTTTGTTATTGCGGCATCGTTCGCTACCCCTGAAGCAACTGATCAAGGAAATGAACGTTTATAGCAACAATGAAATGGCAGAGATGCTGGCAGAGTCAGTGGGAGGAGCCACTGTGGTGCAATCGACCGCTGCTTATCTTGCTAGAGTACCGCAATCGGAAATTCAGTTAATTAATGGTTCTGGACTGGGGCCAGAAAATCGTATTTCCCCCAGAGCCGCTTGTTCTATGCTCATGGCTATTCAAGGGGAAGCAAGCGCCCATCAATTGAATCTAGCTGACTTATTCCCCATGTCTGGATTCGATCGCCGAGGAACACTGCACGCTAGACACATCCCCTCTGCTACCGTAATTAAAACAGGCACTCTCCGTGATGTCAGCGCTTTAGCCGGAGTCATGCCCACCCGCGATCGCGGTTTGGTTTGGTTTGCTATCATCAATCGTGGTACAAATGTCTGGGGTTTACGTACTGGACAAGACCAACTCTTGCAACGTGTTGTCCAACAATTACAAGTACCTCCAACTGTTCCTACTGCCCTCACTCCCCACTCAGCCATCAACTCTTTACCCCAGCTAGGCGCAGCCACCCGCAACGAAATTCTATTCCCAAGTTAGTTTATTTGTAATTGACGGCAGATTCCTAAATTCTGCCTCCTAAATTCTGACCTCTCAATTCCCATATCTGGGTAAGAACCGAACTTGTAAAGTGTAAATCCCCATAATAGCTTTTGGGGTAAATTTTCCATTAAGTTGATTAAAGGTAGCTTGCAAAATACCCTAAACCTAATAGTGGCTGAGCAAGCAAAACCAAAAGCCAACGTCAAATTTGTAAAAATAATTGTAAATAGATTTGTCACGACTAAGTAACAATTAAGCTTCTAAGTTTAGGTTGTGATTATGCGATTTCCCAAATTCCCCAGGTCTATGCGTCAACTCAGCACTCATGTATTAGCGATCGCGCTAGGAATTGTACTGACAATCAGCACACTACAGGTGTTGCCCTCCCAAGCCGAACCTGCCCCTATTGCACCTGCTGTAGATTCTTCAGAAATCATTGCCCAACGAGAATCACCAGCCACTTCTGCCATCGGTAGCAGTAGCTTCGTCACAGCAGCAGTAAATCGTGTGGGCACAGCAGTTGTCCGTATTGATACTGAGCGTACAATTACTCGCCGCATCGATCCATTTTTTCAAGACCCCTTTTTCCGCAGATTTTTTGGCGATAGTTATCCCCAACAGATACCTTCTGAACAGCAATTGCGCGGTTTAGGCTCAGGTTTCATTATTGACAAAAGCGGGTTAGTTTTGACTAATGCTCATGTGGTGGATAAAGCTGATAAGGTAACAGTCCGGCTCAAAGATGGGCGCACCTTTGAAGGCAAAGTCCAAGGGATTGATGAAGTTACAGATTTGGCAGTAGTCAAGATTAACGCTGGTAACGATTTACCAGTGGCGCCTTTGGGTTCTTCCAGTAATGTGCAGGTAGGAGACTGGGCGATCGCAGTTGGTAATCCTTTGGGATTTGATAACACCGTTACCTTAGGAATTGTCAGTACCCTCAAACGTTCCAGTGCCCAAGTCGGTATTAGTGACAAACGTTTGGACTTTATTCAAACAGACGCTGCCATTAACCCAGGTAACTCTGGCGGGCCACTGTTAAATGGACGAGGTGAAGTAATTGGGATCAACACAGCAATTCGTCCTGATGCAATGGGTATTGGGTTTGCCATTCCCATTGATAAAGCCAAAGCGATCGCATCTGCACTGCAACGAGATGGCAAAGTTGCTCACCCTTATTTAGGCGTGCAAATGGTAACCTTGACGCCCGAACTTGCCAAGCAAAATAACACCGATCCCAATTCTCCTATTCAGATACCAGAAATTAATGGTGTTTTTGTTATGCAAGTTGTTCCCAATTCTCCAGCCGCATCTGCGGGTATCCGGCGCGGGGATGTAATTGTTCAAGTTGACGGTAAACCGATTACTAGTGCTGAACAATTGCAAAATCTTGTGGAAGACAGTCGCCTTGGTCAAGTGTTACAGGTGAAAGTGCAACGGGGTAATCAGACACAGCAAATTTCAGTACGCACAGGTGAATTGCAAAACGCTTCTTAAGCCAAAGATAATCAATTTCAATTAAAGTCAACTTAAGCCCAGCGAATAGAATTCGCGGCTACACAGGCAAAGTCCGCCTACGCAGACTAAGGTCAAATCAAGGTTTTGAAACCCACGCAGGTGGGTTTTGTTTGTGTAGACGCGGTTTCTAACCGCCCGTTTCGCGTTAAGTTGACACCAATGCACAGCTGCCCCTACAGTGCTTTGTATCAAATTTAAGTTAAGAAAATTATGTTCATTTTACAAGAGGCGATCGCTTGTCCTCTTTGTCATCAACCTTTAGCCGAAACACCACAGCAGTGTGATACCTGCCACAATTACTTCCGAAACGAACTCCAAAAAGCACCTTCATCGTTGATGGATTTAACCCCTGAAGCGGCATATAAACAGATAGAAGGCAATGCCATTCAAACAAAACCTTTACGCACAGAATTATTCCGTTTTCCTGTAATTTCTTTTTTCTATGAACGCATCCTACCGCCAATTTGGGCAGCAGGACTACGTAACCTTGGTGGTATTGATGTAGAGTTCGCCCAATGTACAGAATTCTTTGGTGAAAACCCTGAAATCGTAGCAGATATTAGCTGTGGTACAGGCATTATGGCACGACGCTTGGCACTGCTGGGTAAGTACAAGCAGCTCATTGCTGTAGATTATTCGGAGTCAATGCTGTTACAGTTAGAACAACAAATGAAACTAGATGGCATCTCACCGTCTGAAATAATAATCATTCGTGGCGATGTTGAAGCACTACCCTTGGCATCAGATTCTATAGATGAGATTTATGCTGGAGCCGCTATGCATTGCTGGCCTAATGCCGAAGAAGGAATTCGCAACATTTATCGAGTGTTGCGTAGCGGTGGCAAATTGTTTGCAACTACTTTTCTCAAACCATTTCCGAGCATTGTTTTTCGGTTTTTTTCTGTAGACGAACTGCGGCATATTTTACTCACAGCAGGCTTCAATTCAGACTGTGTGCAGGTAGAAGCTCACGGACTTTATGGAATCATCCGATGTATTAAGTAGTCATTAGTCATTAGTCATTAGTACCAATACCCCATACTTTGACTTTTCTACGAGACGCACTCGCGTTAGCTCAGTACAAGTGCCCCATGCCCAATCACTAGTGCCCAACAACCAATACTAGACCTTCATGAGCTAGTAATGCTTCAGGAAAGGCAGATTTGACATCGGCTTGAACTTTGTCAAGAAAATCATCATGGTCATCTGGGTGGTGATGAGAAATGACTAATCGTCCAACGCCAGCACTCAGAGCCACATTTACTGCAACTTGCCAAAGTAAATCAGCAGAGTCATGGTCGTGAGATGTTGGAGGAGTGTAAGTGGCATTGGCAATCAACAAGTCAACACCTTCAACGAACTGTAAAATCCGCTCTCGTTCCACTTGCTCTGCATTTTGGTGCAAATCTGTGACGTAGGCAACACTATATTCCTGCCAAGTAACTCGATAGCCGACTGACCGCTGAGTTTGATTGATTAATGCAGTTGTAATAATGACATCATCTAGCTTTACATCACTTTCTGGAGTGAGATTGTAAAACTGTAATTCCGACTGCATTAGCTGTAAAGGGTAAGGAAAGTGCGGCTGGAGCATCTGGTCATACAGACATTGTTTAATTGAGGCACTATTTGAGGCAGCTGTGCCGTAAAGATGAAAGCAATTTTCGGGAATAAAAGCCGGCGCAAAAAAGGGAAATCCTTGAATACGGTTAGATTGAGAATTGGTAAAAAATAAATGGGCTTCTAGTGGTTCTTGTACTTCTTGCCAAGTTTTACCGAGTATGCGTAAGCCGGTACCGCCATCAAAAATCAAGCGTTTTCCGGCTACATGCATTTCTACACAAGGGGTATTACCACCATAACGACTGGTGTTATCGCTGGGAGTGGGAATCAAACCCCTTACACCCCAGAATTTCACTAGAAACTGACCTGCTGGACTACTGAGCAGGGTAGTTGACCTTTGAGGTATATAACTCTGGGAACCCGACAACTCAAAATTAGACATTTTTTTTGAAATTAGACCTTACTGAGCAGGTCATCATAGCGCCGCACTTCTAAGAGCCTGTTGTTTTCGTCCACAATGACTACTGTAGGTGAGTAGCTTTTTAACTCCTCTGGAGTGAACTGCCCGTAAGTCATTATAATCAAGCGATCGCCAATAATGCCTAGACGTGCCGCAGCCCCATTTAATTCAATCACTCCTGAATGGTCTGGAGCCGGGATTGCATAAGTAATAAAGCGCTGTCCATTGGCATTATTCACTACTTGCACTTGCTCATAGGGTAAGATGCCAGCTTTTTCTAGAAGGATGCGATCAATACTGATACTACCCACATAGTTGATATTCGCCCCAGTGAGGGTGCAGTTATGAATTTTTGCCAAAAGGAGAGTCCGCTGCATTTTGGTTTGGGGTTGGTGGCAGTTTGGGGAGCTTTAACAAGCAAAAGTTATCAAAAGTTAGGAGTTAGAAGTTAGGAATAAAAATTCATAACTCTTAACTCCTAACTCTTGTAGAGACGCGGTTAATCGCGTCTCTACTCTTAACTTATAACTCTTCTATTATGCTTTATAAGCTTTGACGGATTTTTCTACTAAAGCTGCAACCTTATCTACATCTTGCCAACCGAGAATTTCAGTCACTTTTTTTTCCAAATTTTTATAACTACGGAAAAATTCAGCAATTTCATCCAAACGGTGTGGCGCTATGTCTCTGAGGGATTTTACTTGAGCGTAGCGTGGATCTTTGTCTGGAACACAAAGAATTTTTTCGTCGCGATCGCCTCCGTCAATCATCTCCAAAAAGCCAATTGGCCGTGCGGCAATAATACAGCCTGGAAATGTTGGCTCATCAATGATCACCATCCCATCTAAGGGATCGCCATCATCAGCCAAAGTATTCGGTACAAAACCGTAGTCATAGGGATATTTTACCGACGAATAAAGTACTCGGTCTAGAGCAAAAGCTTCCAGATCCTTGTCATATTCGTATTTATTTTGACTCCCACCTGTAATTTCAATCAGAACGTTGATTAGGCCTGGCTTTGGTTGAGCAGGAATACGAGATAAGTCCACAAAAAACTCCTCTGATAACGGTAGATCGTGGGGGCACTCAGCTTCGCTCCCCGTGTAGAATTTTAGGGCAATATGGATCTCTTCCCAAGAGATTGGGTGTTGGGCATTGGGCATGAGGAAAAGGCAGGGGGCGGGGGGCAAGGGGGAGAATGAAAAATGACTTCTTTGTCCCCTGCTCCCTGCTTCCTGCTCCCTACCTCCTCACTCCCCTCAATTATCCCAACAATAGAAAAAGCGTTGCGAAGTTTCCTCGCAACGCTTTTTCCAAGAGGGTAGTATGGATCTGCCCTCTACAGCACTCAGACAAAGTGAGCCTGAGTCAAACAGTGTTAAAAATTAGCGCCCATTGTTTAGTGCTGCATCTTGTTGGTTAATCTTTAGCTTCTTGCAGGTTTTGGATCGCGGGTTGCTGGTTATTTTGAACATCATTTGAAGAATAGTGCGCGATGACAAATACGGGTAAGGTAAGAGTCAACAGAGCGATCGCAGTTCCCACAATGTCTGCCAACCTATGTGAGTATGTGTCGGCAGAACTGGCAGACGGACTATTTGAATTCATACAATATTGAAGTTATTCGGATCGTTGTGTAGGTCTACTCTACTAAAAGAGTTTTGATGCTATTTTAGCTAGTTTTAAATTGTAAGATGTGTAGCATTAAAGTAGCTAAACCACTTTTGTAACTGTCATAATACCGTTTTTATACATTTCATTTTTAATACAAAGTTACCCCAAAATATATCATCTTAGATTTGGCGATCGAGATTTTCAATTCTTTACTGTACTATCTAATTAATTGCATAAGCATAGTCTTTAAAAGCAGAATTATAGATTACATTTTTTCGCTGCTTAAAGATTAATTAGAATAACGTATCTATTAGATACTTCGTAATTATAACACCCTCCAAAGCCTTTAGCCCGATTATCTTGATGTAATTGATAATTTGTGATATGGAATACAAAACTGCAAAAACAGTGATAGACATTCGTAGTTTTCGATTGTTCTATATTAGTTACACACAAAAATATTTGACACTAGAGAAAAAACGGTAGCAAATAATTTTTAATATTATCCATAATTACCGAATAAATACAGGTATATCATCTGTCTGATGCAGGATATATTCAGTGATATCACTAAATCGATATTTGCTAATTTAAATTGCCAAATACATCTACGATTGCAACAAATTTGTCAATCTATATATAGGTATAAATGATAAACAATAGACTTAGATTTAGGTTAATTTAGGTTAAGGTTTTGTCTCTAACCCAGGCATATTGGCTCATATCTGAACTGCTGGAATGCTTTTTGTATCTGTTTTTTAGCCTTATCCTAAGTTATAACTATCTCTCATGAGGTCTGTAACGCTACCTCTTACTCACTTCATACATCAAAACTCGAAGTCAGACTTCAATGAAAACGAAGTCTGACTTCTGTAATATTTAGTAATTATTATTACAAGGTTAATTTATAAGCAATCTCAGAACGCGATTTGGGCGGAAGCTCAGACAAATCCTTAGTTCAGAAATGGACTTATTGACCCAATACTTTTCAAGCAGCCTCTAAGTACTTTCTATAACGCCCTTAGTTGGCGATTTCGCACGCGTTCGGGACTCCCGGTAGGAATTGCAGCAATTAATTTTTGTGTGTATTCTTCTTTCGGTTCCTGGTAAATGCTCTCGGCTGTGCCTTGTTCGACAATTTGACCGCGATTCATAACTAAAATGCGATCGCTCATGAATTTGACTACACTCAAATCATGAGAAATAAAAATATAAGTCAGCTGAAAATCTGACTGTAATTCTTTAAGCAGATTTAACACCTGCGCTTGCACTGAAACATCCAGCGCTGAAACTGATTCATCGCAAATAATAAATTTGGGATTTAATGCCAAAGAACGCGCAATACAAATCCGCTGGCGTTGACCGCCAGAAAATTGATGAGGATAGCGGTTCATTGCATCTGCACTCAAACCCACCCGTTCTAAAAGTTCGGCCACGCGTTCGCGTCGTTGTTGTTTTGTCTTACCAACAGAGTGAATTAACAACGGTTCCATCACCGCCTCTCCAACTTTCATCCGTGGGTCAAGGGAACTAAAAGGATTTTGGAAAACTATTTGCATTTCCCGGCGCAGTTTTTGTAACGGTTGTCCTTTGAGGCTAGTAATATCTTGTTTGTCAAAGATAATCTGACCACTCATTGGTTCGATTAATCGCAGCAAAGTTCTACCAAGGGTCGTTTTGCCACAACCAGATTCTCCCACTAATCCCACTGTTTCCCCTGGTTTGACATCAAAGGAAACGCCATTAACTGCCATACTGTAGCGTTTTGTACCACCAAATACCCCACGTACTGGAAAACCTACTTTTAAGTTGCGAATTTCCAACAGAGGTTGCTTTTCATCGAGATTTGCCAATCTTGCAGCAATCTCTTGGCTGGTGACTTGTAGAGGTTGTGCGGGTTCTTTCGCCTGAATTACTAGTTGTCCCGTAGGTGTTTCTTCTGCACTCATGTAGTCGGAAACAGTGAGTAATTTTTGGGGACGGCGCTCAAGTGTGGGGCGACAGGCTATCAAGCCTTTAGTGTATGGATGCTGGGGATTGCTAAAAATTTGGTTAGAAGCACCAGATTCGACAACTTTGCCTTTATACATTACCGCTACTTGGTCGGCAATTTCGGAAATTAGCCCCAAGTCGTGGGTGATGAAAATCATCGCCATGTCACGGCTTTGCTGCAATTCTCGCAACAACTCCAAAATTGTTGCTTGCACCGTTACGTCCAAAGCTGTGGTTGGTTCATCGGCGATTAATATTAATGGGTTGCAAGAAATTGCCATTGCAATCATCACCCGTTGCAACTGACCTCCAGAAAGTTCATGCGGGTAGCGTTCCAGCATGGCTTCTTTATGTTCTTTAACCAACTGTGCCAACTTTGGTGTATCTGGCTTGGATGAATTGGCATTGGTTTGGTGCCAAGTTTCGATATACTGCTGTTGGATATCTTCATCGCTAGGTAAAAGTTTTACCTCTTGCAGACCTGCGATCGCAATTTGTTTTGCTTCGGCAGCTGAGACATTTTGATGCCGCATAATCGCTTCTGTTAGCTGAAACCCAATATTATAAACCGGATTGAGCGAACTCATCGGTTCTTGGAAAATCATGGCAATGTCGCCGCCACGGTGTAGCTGCATTTCCTCAGGCGGTAACTTTACTAAATCTATGGGGTTGGCGTTCTCCTGAGGACGAAACCAGATTTCACCACCAGCCACTCTACCGGGAGTCTGCAACAAACCCATCACTGCTAAGGATGTGACTGATTTTCCGCTTCCTGACTCTCCTACTATTCCTAGAGTCTCACCTCGACGCAATTCAAAGGAAATACCATCCAAAGCTCTGACGATATTGCCATCACCGGGAAATTCAACTTGTAGATTGCGAACCTCTAGGACAGTTTCTCTCATAGGAGTCGGGTAGGAATTTTAACTGAAAATTATTTGGATTTTAACAGTACTTTTGATGTGTATGTGAGTAATCTTAGCTTTTGCATTCCTTAGAGGCTATTTATAAAGTAAATCTTAGAGGTTGTTTGAAAAGTGGTTGGCTAGTATCTTTGCACTTACCGATTCCCCCTAGCCCCCCTTTTTAAGGCTACGGTGTACACACAAATCGGAAATAGTAGTCTGTGAACGAATAATTGACGAGTAAATTCTCTGTAGAGACGGCGATTTATGGCGTCTGTGTAACGTGTCAGTCTTTTAGACGCGATAAATCGCGTCTTTACATGAGGGCTTTCTGGCTTATCCCAAGCGTATTGGAATAAAACTGGATTTGACTTGTGTGTACACCGTAGGCTCCTAACTGCCATTGTGTTACGGCTTTAGCCTAACGCACCACAATATACACGGTGCGTTAGGCGGTTTGATGAAATTTTTTGTGACAAACCATCTGGGAATATACGGCTAACACACCTACAGCAAGCTGCTTTGCGTCTACGTTATTCCCTAAGGAATGTGTAAGTTTTATGTTACTAAATTACACGGCGTAAGACCATAAGCGATCGCTCTATAACTGGCACAGTTTGATAACTTGTAATAAACTTCCCTGGTCTGACAAAGCGAGGTTCGTCTGTGTTAATCACCATTTCCCATTTTCTATCGTTGAAAACATCGGGTAAGGTAAACTCAATCATCTCGTAGTGAGCGTTAAAAAATAGCAGAAAACTCTCATCAATAATACGTTCGCCACGGGAACCGGGAGTGACAATCCCCTCGCCATTTAAGAAGATTCCCATCACTTTGGCATAACTAATTAGCCATTGCTTTTCGGTCATCTCAGTACCATCGGCATTAAACCAACCGATATCGCTGATACCAAAACCGTGAATAGGCCGACCTTGAAACCACTTACGCCGTCTGAATACTGGATGCTGATGACGGAAATTAATCAGTTCGCGAGTAAAGTCTAATAGCTCTGCATTTGACTTTTGTAAGCCCCAGTCACGCCAGGAAATTTCATTGTCTTGGCAGTAGGCATTATTGTTGCCCTTCTGAGTACACCCAATTTCATCCCCTCCTAGCAACATGGGTATACCCTGAGACAGCATGAGAGTTGCTAAAAAGTTCCGTCGTTGGCGCTCCCGCAAGCGGATTACTTCTAAGTCATCAGTTTCCCCTTCTACGCCGCAATTCCAACATCTGTTATGGCTTTCTCCATCTCGGCTATCTTCTCCGTTAGCCTCGTTATGCTTTTGGTTGTAGCTGACCAAATCGTTGAGGGTAAAGCCATCGTGAGCAGTCACGAAATTAATACTTGCATTGGGATTGCGTCCATTTGTTTGATACAAGTCGGGGCTACCAGTAAAACAGTAAGCAAATTGTCCGAGACTATTATCTTCACCACGCCAAAAATCCCGTGCAGTATCACGATACCTGCCATTCCATTCAGACCAGCGTAAAGGAAAATTCCCTACTTGATAGCCTCCTTCTCCCAAATCCCAAGGTTCAGCAATTAGCTTGACATCTGCTAGTACTGGGTCTTGATGAATAATGTCAAAGAAAGCTGCTAGGCTATCTACCTCATATAGTTCTCGCGCCAATGCTGAAGCCAAATCAAAGCGGAAGCCATCAACATGCATTTCTATGACCCAGTAGCGCAGGCTATCCATGATTAATTTTAGAACCTGGGCATGACTCACATTCAGAGAATTACCGCAGCCTGTAAAGTCCATGTAGTAGCGGGGATCATCTTTGACCAAGCGGTAATACACAGCATTGTCAATGCCTCGCAACGAAAGTGTCGGGCCTAAATGATTGCCTTCACCAGTGTGGTTGTAGACTACATCTAAAATCACCTCAATTCCAGCAAAGTGCAAATCTTTGACCATCTGCTTGAACTCAGTTACTTGTTGCCCTTGAGTTCCACTGGCACTATAACCGGAGTAGGGTGTGAAATAATTGATGGAATCGTAACCCCAATAGTTTTTGAGTCCTTTATCTACCAAAAATCCTGGAGAAGATAAAAACTGATGTACAGGCATCAATTCCACAGCTGTGATTCCTAGTTGCTGGAGATATTGAATTGCCGCTGGATGTGCCAGCCCAGCATAAGTACCGCGTAATTCTTCTGGAATCTCTGGGTGTAACTTGGTAAAGCCTTTAACGTGAGTTTCATAAATAATGGTTTCGTGCCACGGTCTACGCAGCAATTCATCATTTCCCCAATCAAAGGATTCATCGATAACAATGCACTTGGGCATAATTTGGGCACTATCTGAATCGGAAAAAGCTAGGTCTTTTTCAGGAGCATCCAAAGAGTAGCCAAAGATAGCTGAAGTATCATTAATTTCACCATCAATTGCTTTGGCATAGGGGTCAATTAGTAGTTTATTAGGGTTAAAGCGATGACCTACTTCTGGTGCCCAAGCTCCATGTACTCTAAAGCCATAACGTTGACCTGGCCCTACTCCTGGTAGATAAGCGTGCCAAACGAAATTGTTTTTTTCTGTCAAAGATACCCGGATCTCATTATCATCGGCATCAAATAAACAAAGTTCTACACCTGTTGCATTCTCTGAAAATACAGCAAAGTTTGTGCCTTTTCCATCCCAAGTAGCACCTAAAGGATATACATTCCCTGGCCATACAGCTATATACATAAGTAAAGTACCAATAACTAGTTTTTGGTGTTAATTAACAAACCTTCAATGTATTTTAAGTTATTAGTTTAAATGTATTTATTTAAACATTAATACCAATAAAATTACTTAAAAAAAGTCCCCATATTATAAGGTTGAAAAATTGTCTCACAAGTTTATTTATTGAAGCCTTTAGAGTTAAAAAATTAACTCGCGACGGCAAACTGTTACATCCACCATAGTGAGGAAAATTAACTCACTCATTGTAGAGATTTACTTAAAACCTCCTTTGTGCATCTCTGTTATCAGTTTTTATATAGGAATCCGGTTTGATTTCTGAAAAAAATCCGTACACTTCTAATCCCCTTCTTCACTATTGCCTGTTCTCTGCCTCTACGAGTAATTTCAAAAATCAAATACTAGTCCTATATCAAGCTAAACGATATCTCACGACAAGAAACAAAGCGTTAATGCAGACAAAAAAAAGCACATCCAAAAGGATGGCTATTTGTAGAAATTGTCTAATCTTAATGTTATTTAGCAAATTGAACTGCCAACTTTAGAAGGGAATATCATCTGGATCTGGTTCTTCTTGTTTTACTGCTGGATAAGTGGTTCGCTCGTAATTTGCAGGTTGGGGTACGGGTTCATAACTTGTCGCTGGGGGAGTAACGCCAACCGGACTTGGAATTGGCGTGGGTGCTGGACGTTGCGACTCATAAGTGGGAATATTTGTCTCTACCGGACGAGATGGTGATGGTTGTCGCGGGGAAGTTTCAGTAAATGATGGAGTTACCGTTGACGAGAAGGATGTAGTATTAAAACTACTTGCAACAGATTGAATTTGTTGTACTGTTAATTCAGCGCGTTTTTCTTTAAAACCTTCTTGACGATCAACAGTATTCATACTTAAACGTCCTACCAAAATAACGCGATCGCCTTGGTGATAGTTTTGCTGAATTTCTGTTGCTAAGTTCCCCCAACCAACAACTTTTAGAGTTGCTGGCGGATCTTCTGGTTTCTGGGAATTGGGAAATTGTACTAACATTTCCGTGACTCCCAGATTATCTGCTGTGTAGCGCAGTTGTGGCTCGTTAATAATTTCTGCCATTAAAACGCAGCTGTTCATTAAAATTTCTCCTGACTTGAAAATAGGGAGTGGGGAATCGGTAGAGACGCGATTAATCGCGTTTGTACAAAGTGGGTAAGATGCATTTTGTTGAGTTTTGTGTGAGATTTACCCATAAATAACTGACTGCAAAAAGTCGCGATTAAAAAGAGGGGTTTTTCTATATAGTGCCAATTAATATCTAGATATGTTTGAAGAAGAACACAGAATTCTGACTTCCATTTTTAGCATAAAAGCCAAGCGATCGCTTTGAACGGCATTAAGTATGCTGTTCGCCACTTCCGCCTGACTGGGATGAGCATTGAATTCTGCATTTTAGTAGTATAATTGTACCACCCATTGCTAACATATCAAAAATTCTCAGCAAAAATTAAGTTTTCACGTGAACTGGGAAAACACCCAAGCCAATCAGCCTTCCTGGGAGGTCGCGCAAGACAGGTAAGCGCAAAAACGCAGGTGGTACAAAGGTGCGATTTGAGGTGAGAACGGGAGCAAATACCCGCTTTTGGACAAAAGTTTGAAATGCTTGAATGATGCGTGTGGGCAACTCCCGTTGACCCTGTACTTTTGCGAGGTCATTCAGTTGGACTTGTCGGTTCTTGAGTGGTTTGCTGAGTACATTCGCCGCCACTACAGCATCTTGAATTGCGTAGTTAATGCCAACTCCACCAACTGGAGACATCACATGGGCAGCATCACCGATGAGTAACAATCCTGGATGATACCAGCGTTTAACGCGACTGGACTCGACTGAGAGAAAGGCTACTTGTGACCAATCATGTAAATTTGCAATACGTTGCTGGAATTCCGGTACCACTTCAACAATAGATTTTTTTAATTCCTCCAAACCCGCAACCCGTAGTTTTTGATAGCCGCCTTTAGGAATAACATAGGCAACTTGCCACTCATCGCCACGGTCAAGCATAGCAATTATGTGGCCTTGACCAAAGCGCCCCATTCCGCCTTCAGGGTCTCCTGGCTGACGGGGTAAGCGGAACCAGAGAACATCCATTGGCGGCGAAGTTTCAATGGACTCAAACTCACCCAAGTTTCGTAAACGGGAGTGACGACCATCTGCACCAACCGTGAGGATTGCCCGGACTTCATGCCAGCCACCGCCTCCACGATAGCGGACACCTTGAATCACAGCATTTTCCGTAATTAATTCCTGGACATTCGCACCCATCACCAGATGGAAACTAGGATATTTTTTGGCTTCTTGGGTAATGAACTCTAGGAATTTCACCTGAGGAAGCATCGTAATGTAGGGGTAGCGGGTTTTTAAATGACTAAAATCAGCTAATGTGACAGAATCTTCAGGAGTTTGAATACTCAGACGGCGGATTTTGGTATGGGGGAGTTCTAACAAGCGATCGCTTAGTCCCAATTCTTCCATAATTTCCATCACCGATGGATGAATTGTATCGCCACGAAAATCGCGATCGAAGTCTTTATGTGTTTCTAATAGCATCACAGAAATGCCTTGACGCGCTAACAACAAGGCTAATACAGCCCCGGCTGGGCCTCCACCCACAATGCAGCAATCCGTAGTTTGTACGTCTACAATGTCATGAGCAGGGTTAACGTTTGGGTCTTGAGAAGAATTAGCGGGTATATGGGTAGTCATAACAACACCTCTTAACAGCCCTCAAACTCAGGGTAGTTTGCTTTTTATGGTGTAAGCTGTTTTTTTAACTTTTCGTATTTAGATAGAACGTGTATTATGGGCGCTAATTAGTCATTGGTCATTAGTCATTAGTCATTTGTAAATGCCCCATGCCCCATGCCCCATGCCCAATGCCCCATTCTTAATCAAATAATTAGCTGTGGCCGAAGTTGTTTTAGAAAACGTTTATAAAAGTTTTTCCCCGCGTCAGGGGGAAAGTGTGACTTCACAAGCTCAATCCCCACTCCAACCTGGGGAAAAAACTGATGCGGCGCGAGAACGTGCAGAAAGCGTCAATGTTTTGCGGCGGATTAACTTGACGATCGCAGATGGGGAATTTATGGTGCTGGTAGGCCCTTCTGGTTGTGGCAAAAGTACCTTGCTGCGGTTAATCGCCGGGTTAGAGGTAATGACTGGAGGTAATATTTGGGTAGGCGATCGGTTGATTAATGATTTACCACCCAAGGAACGCGACATCGCAATGGTGTTTCAAAATTACGCCCTCTATCCCCACATGACGGTGTATGACAACATTGCTTTTGGTCTACGACGCCGGCAATTAGGGAATGCGGAAAATCAGCATTCCCCACTCCCCACTCCCCACAGACGCGATGAATCGCGTCTCTACGCACTCCCCAGCTTTGCTGAAAATCTCCTCGTGGGGGCGACAAGAAAGTTACCTAAAGGATTGCGTTATGTTTCTGACAAAGAACGGGCAGTAGATGAACAGGTGCGTAGTGTTGCTCAACTGTTGCAAATTGAAACATTGCTGAATCGCTTACCTAAACAGCTATCTGGGGGACAAAGACAACGAGTTGCATTAGGAAGAGCGATCGCGCGTGACCCCCAAGTATTCTTAATGGATGAACCGCTTTCTAACTTAGATGCTAAATTGCGGGCGGAAACCCGCGCCCAAATTGTGAAATTGCAGCGTCAATTGGGGACAACTACGATTTACGTTACCCACGACCAAACCGAAGCGATGACGATGGGCGATCGTATTGCGATTATGTCTGAGGGTAAAATTCAGCAAGTTGCTTCTCCATTAGAACTTTACAATCGTCCTGCTAACCTTTTTGTTGCAGAGTTTATTGGTTCGCCACCGATGAATTTTATTCCTGTAGAATTTCATGCCCCGCAGTTGATTACTCATGCCCAGTTTCGTTTCACACTTCCAGAAGTTTGGGCAAATGCTTTACAAAAATATGATGGGAAAACTTTAATTTTAGGGATTCGTCCCGAACACTTAAACTTGAGTATGCCTGCTACTAAAAATCTACCAGTGCAAGTGGATTTGGTAGAGAATTTGGGTAACGATTCCTTTCTCGCTGTTAAGATTGCCGAACCGGGATCTAAACCTGCCACTACAGCCAATTATCTACAAGTGCGAATCCCACCAGACCGATTTGTACAAGTTGGCGAGCAACTTTGGTTATCGCTAACTCCAGAGAAAATTCACTTTTTCGACCCGGAAACTGAGTTGGCAATATTTCCTTAAAACTATCCTATGTTAAAAGATATTATTGCAGTGGAACGCAGAGAAAACTATCAAATATATATCCATTTTGAAGACGAGGTGGAAGGAATAGTTGATATAAGTAAGCTAACTAAATTTACGGGTGTTTTTGCACCTTTGCAAGATCCCAAATATTTTGCTCAGGTTGAACTAAACCATGAAGTAGGAACAATACAATGGCGATTGGGAGCCGACCTCGATCCAGATGTTCTCTATGCAGTGATTAGCAATCAGCCTATTCCTAACTATAAGTTAAGTCGTAGTGCCTGAGAGGAAAAAATTATTAGCGATGCCTACGGCGGCAAGCTACGCACCCCATCACACCTCAATTTCATAAGTGCGATCGCGCCCCTTCAATATATTGCTAAACTATTCAACAAAGCTTTCGCCGTCCCTTTTGGCAAGCATTACAGGCAGAAGTTTTTGGTTCAAAATCGATACAACCAATCGCTTGTTCAGAACAAGCTTTTACCGGGTGTACAGTACATTTGAGGCGGTAATTATTGGTGAAATAATCACAACTAGAACACGGAATTTGATGCAGTCTTTTTAAATGAATTATCCCTTTATTCAAAGTTAACCAAACACTCGAAACAAATAGAATTATAATTGTCCAAGTACAAAAGGCACACAAAATCATAGCTAACATTAGTTATCCTCATAAAAATTTCAAAAAAATGCCCGCAGTCTACTGGTTTCCACCGCAGGCATAGGAGTTTATTTAGCTAGGGTTGAGCGAAAGTTAATGGAAGAATTCAGAATGATTTGCCTAGTCAATCTGTCTCTCGAAGACACTACAGTTAGTTGGATTTTCTAAAGCACTACACAATCCAAAATCCAAAATTATTTCACGGCTCACTACCTATGGTATTTAAGGCCTTTTCAATTCGGCTAAAGTCAACGCCAATTGCTCGTAGTGCGTGCCACAAATGACCTTGCAGGAAGAAGAAAGCTAAGAAGAAATGGGCATTTGCTAACCATGCTCTGGCAGTATGACCACCGTTAGGTAACTTAATTGTGTCGGCAAAATAAGGACTAACTCCGAGTTTTACTTCTAAAGGAGACCCATAAAACTCTACGGGATAAGCTAAGGTATTCACTGCACAAAAATAAGCTGCAACAAATCCCGCTAAGGCAATACCACCTAAAGAATAAGAAAGAATCGCTTCGCCGGAGAAGATTAAAAGCTTTTTCGCCCAAGGTAAAGGTTCTATGAGGATGTGCCAAATACCACCGCCAATGAGTAATAAACCTACATATATATGACCGCCAACTAAATCTTCTAAGTTGTTAACGTTCACAAAGTGGGTTTGATAGCCATAGATAACGAAGGGGTTAAGAGTAGGTTCAGTGACAACTCGGACATCATGAATTGTGGAGTCGTATATTCCTCCCCAAAACATCGCTTTTCCTACCAAGAGTAAAGCACCTATTCCTAAGAAAATTAAGTGATGTCCTAAGATAATGCCAAGTTTTTTCGGGTCGTCCCATGTAAAATGAAATTTCCGAGCGTTACCACTGGCGTCTTTTAAGTTTTTTGGAGCTTTGAAGGTGTGGAAAAGTGCCCCTGCGCCAAGCACTGCTGAAGAAATTAAGTGCAAAGCGCCGATAACAAAATAGGTGTAGGTATCGATTACCTGACCACCTGCACCCACACCAAAACCCAAAGTGGCTAAGTGGGGTAGCAAAATTAGTCCCTGTTCCCCCATCGGGACATCAGGGTTGTAGCGAGAGATTTCAAACCATGTAAATGCCCCAGCCCAGAGTGTCGTCAGCGCTGCTTGTGCCACATGAGCGCCGATAAATAAGCCAGAAAGGTTGGCGAAGCGGGCGTTACCATTCCACCAATCAAATTCGACGTTGGGATTGCCGTATGTCTGCATTGTTAAGCTAGCTCGTAGTTGTTGCTAATAATACTCAATTATTTGGTTCTGATTTCAGAAGTGAAATCTCCTGTTAGTGGAGCAAACCACCTGCCATCAGCTTGGAGATGAAGCCTTTTAATCTGTTTGGAGAGCTTCTTCCAAGTCAATTGCATGTCATCAGGCATCAATCTTATTGAACTTATTCGCAATAATTGAGATTACAAATTTAGTTTATTGAAAATATTTTCTATTAGCTAATTCTCTTTACAAAACTTAATTATTAAAATAAAGAAAAAATTAAGCAGCACAAATAGGGCGTTAGTATTAATTACTAACGCCTGAACTACTAGCAAATATAAGTTTTTGCCATAGCAGTCCTAAATAATTTGTCAAAATATCTCTTCTTAACCTCTCTGCGTTCTCTGCGCCTCCGTGGTTCGTTAAAAAAGCATCTTTCACAACTGCGATAGGATTGCCATATAGCAGTTTTTTTTGAAAACTTACAGCATAATTATGAATTCAGAAGCTGAGCCGGAGACGTTTCTTTTGCTCCGCTCAGAATCTAGTATAAATTGGCGTTCAAATGACAGAGATGAATATCTTATCTAAATTCTTCTTAAAAACTAACTTTTGGAAGCGCTAAAAGATAGTGCAGATGCTTCTACTAAATGCAAATCGTGGCGTTCCCAAAAACTCAAAATTTGTTCACCAACCGCTTGGGGATAAAAGTAGTGAAAGAAATGATAGCCTTGTGGGCATTCCCAGAGTTTATCTTCTGGTTTTAACCAATTCATCCAGTCATGCAATGCAGGTGAGTTAACAATTGGATCTGTCTTAGAACCACATATCATCATTGGCATAGAAACTCCACCTTTAGGCAAATAAACTAACTTAAACAAAGAGTGTGGTGTGGGAGATTGTTCTAAATCTTTATCTAAGGCAGCTACTAACTTTTTAGCAGTTTGAGGTGGTTGATTTCCAAAAAGACTGCGAGCGCTGCTTGCCAAAATTTGTTCGCGGCTGATGCTAAAAAGTTGTCGTTGAAAGTAATAGTGAGCGTGCCAAGTGTTGGCGGGTTGAGATGCTACCGCCAGTAGAGCTAGCGATCGCACTTTTTGAGGATACCGCCGAGCAAAGCTTAAAGCTACCGTACCACCCATACCGTGTCCTGCTAAATGCACAGAGCGATCGCAGTATTCTAAAAATTCGTACAACAACTCTACAGCTTGGTCTATGGAACTACCTTCATCTTTACTTTGCTGGTATTCCCAATGGGCAATTCTCATATGCCTAGATAAATATCGAACTAATGGTTGGTCGAAACGCTGTAAAACAGAACTGGCACTTAACCACAAAACATCAAATGAATCAGACATAAATACCTATAATTTCTCAATTATCAATTTCACTGAGGGCGTAGAGTTGCAATACTCTTCGGTTAAGTATTTTGAACTCGGAATTTGGTTTGGGGAAAAGGGTAAAGGGTAAAGGTTTTTTCTTTCCCTTTTCCCCAAAACCCGACAAGTATTGCGTACAGTTGTACGCCCCTAATTTCTACAAACCAAATTCTGTCTTTAACTGAGCAACCCAAGTTTTAATTCGCTCTTCTGTTAAATCAGATTGGCTACCGTTATCAAGCGCCAAGCCAACAAACTTGCCATTTCTCAAAGCTTTAGATTCATTAAAGTCATATCCATCTGTTGACCAATAACCAACAGTTTTTCCACCTCGTTGAGAAATTTTTTCTTCCAAAATTCCGATGGCATCCTGAAAGTTATCTGCATAACCAAATTGGTCTCCATCACCAAAATAGGCAACCAACTTACCACTAAAATCGATTTCATCAAGATCGGGCAAAAAGCTATCCCAATCGCTTTGAAGTTGACCAATATCCCAAGTGGGAGAGCCAATAATCAGCAATTCATATTCATCAAAAGTAGAAGTATCCGCCTCGTATATTGGATGTAGTGTTACAACATCACCACCAAACTCATCTCGAATTTGTTCGGCAGCAGATTCAGTGTTACCGGTTTGAGTCCCGTAGAACAGACCTATTTTTTTCGACATGTTGACACCTGATATAAAGTTTTGCGAACACAATAATTTCCGCAGCGATCGCTAATGCCAATTTGAAACACGATGGCGACAGCTAGACTTATCGAAATCTTTAAGAGAAAAATTCTCAATCCTAAATCTCGAATCTAAACGTCGCCAACACCAAATCCCAAGGTTGCCAAACCAGGCATCCCTGCTTATACATTGCTGGTGCAAAGTCGTATTTGGCGATTAAAAGAAAGTCATTGCTCTGATTGCTCCTCACCTAGAAGACAATGAACCTAGCATGAGCAACATCAGTGCCTAAAAGTCTTCCTGAGAAGTTGCCCGCCAGGTAATCGACTTTAGTGTTTGAGCAGTCACGCTTGTCATGGTCTTATCTCCTGATAAAGTTTGCAACTAGCTGAAATATATAACCAGCTTAATGAATATCTATATCAATAAGCCCAAGGATATACTACCAGACTTATTGAAAAGTTTTTTCATTTACTAGCTGTAAATTTTTGTAAAGTATTTCAGCAAAGAGATTTTGGGCTTGATTTTGGAGGGAGTTTTATAATCATCTCCTTTTGCAAAATAAAACTACGGTAATTTTATTGACTTGCCGTAGTTTTATTTTAAGAGTAACTACCCGACTGTGCAAGAGCATAGTTGGAATACTACGAAATTCGGTCTGATGCCAAAAGATTGTTTGAAATTGGCATCTTATATCATGTCCGCTTGATTGCTTATTAAACCCGAAGAACCCCAAAGAGCCAAAGCTACGCTTTGTCTCCCCTCCCCGCCTGCGGGGAGGGGTTGGGGGTGGGGTGTAATGACTGTGGTTAGCATAACTAATTATGCGGACATGATATTACAATATCTTCACGCTATGAATTATGGTCTAGCGATGATAATAGCAGTTACTACTTAAAAATTTGGTCAGTTGAAGCAAGTCCAACAAGTAGTCCAGACACCACAACTGGAGAATTTGATTCTAGTAGGGAAGCTCTAATTTATTTTGATTGCAATTACGCCGAGAGAAGTTTACCAGAATGCCCTCGATGAGAATTTTGAACCGCTTTCAAAGCGTTTAGAAGGTTAGCGATAGTAATTTTTGGTTTAAATTCGTGGTGTTCAGATCCCCGACTTCTTCAAGAAGTCGGGGATCTAACTTTCCAGGAATGATTTAAGATTGCTATTACTCCTATTGCCGCGTAGTAATACTTAATTTTTTACCAAGACGTGCTCTTTCCTTACAAACTTCCCCTAATTTGTACTCCATAGGTCACTGGGTCACCAAATCCTACGGTTTGAATTGGGGGTGGAAACAAAAATCCAGACGTAATATAACGAGTATCAAACAAGTTATTGGCATATAAATAAATACCGTATTTCCCGCTTTCATAACCGATTCTGGCATTCACAACCGCGTAGGGGTCTTGCTTGATTTGGTTGTTATCGTCAAAATAAGTTATACCATAACCGCGTAATTCTGCGCGTGCAAATATACCTCCAGAACTGCGATATTGAACTGCTAAATTATAGGTAAATTGCGGTGCAAGGGGAACTCGATTATCGCTGAGGTTAATACCTGTGTCAATATTCAAGTAATTTTTATATCTACTATCTACATAACCAATTGAGGCAATTAAATCGAGTCCTTTTGTGGGTTTTGCGTTCAGTTCAAATTCAACTCCAGTTGCTTTGAGGTCAACATTATTAATCTGTCCAAAAAAACCGCTTTCATCAAATTGTAAAACTTGATAGTTATTTACATCGTTGTAAAAGACTGATAAGTTGGCAAGCAAACGATTGTCTAGCCAAGTAGATTTCAAACCTACTTCATAACTCCAGGTTTTTTCTTCTCCAAATCGAAGTTCTGCTGCACTGTTAGCGCGATAATTCAAACCACCTGGTCTGTAACCTTTAGCAATAGTCGCATAAGCCATTAAGTTGGGATTAAATTCATATTTCAATCCGAAGCGAGGAATAAGTTCATCGCTACTAACTTTTTCATCTTGAAATGCTGGACGCAGTGGAGTTAAGCTACCGTTGGCGTTTACTGACTCATAGGTGCTATCAGAATACGCTGTACTAGATTCGTAGCGCAAACCAGCAAATAATGTTAAGGGAGCGATCGCTTTATAATCTACTTGTCCAAATACTGCATAGGTTTGACGATTATCGTTTCCAGTACGTCGGAATGTCCCGAATCCAAAAAATTCGGTTTGAGCGTCATCAACAATAAAATCGCGGGACTCGTAATAAGCTCCTAATAACCATTGAAAACGGTCGGCGGTGTCTGGTGATTGCAAACGTAATTCCTGCGTCCACAGGGTTGAACTGATATTGTCAATCACCTGTATACCTGTATCTCCGGGAACAACATTGTCTTGAGTAGTGAACCGACGTGCGGTAATAGATGTTACGCGCAAAGCATCACTGTTATAGTTAATTTTTAAAGCTTGTGTATTTGTACTGAGATTATTAAACCCTTCTCGCTGTAAATTTACTTTGAATGGGTCAGGCGCATCTCTTCGGTTATAAGTAGGATTACCATCGTCTGTAAAACTATTGTAACTGTTGAAACTAATCTTCCAATCAGATGATGGTGTCCACAAAAGTTGCGCTCGCGCAGCAATTCGCGATCACTCCCCAATTGTATTACCCGTAGCGAGGTTTTCAATAAACCCGTCCTGTGATTTCTGAAATCCAGCAATCCACAATGCGAGTTTATCGTCAACCAAAGCATCGTTGAGAGAAAATTGCAACTCGCGGCTATTATATTTACCGTAACCAACGGCAAATTTCACTTCTGGTTCAGGAGTTGCTTCACGGGAGATAATATTTACTACCCCACCAGAACTACTGCGGCCGTAAAGTGTGCTTTGGGGGCCTCGCAATACTTCTACTCTTTCCAAATCTGTCAAAGCTAAGTCTAGAAAACCGTTGTAGTCAACCGGCACATCATCGATATAAAAGGCTACACTATCTTGAGCAGTAAGGAAATTTTGGTTATTCAAACCCCGGATACTGTAGTAGCTGAACTCTGTACCACCGGCAGATGTGGGATAAAAGTTAAAGTTAGGTGTTTGATTGGCGATGTCAATCAAGGAATCTACTTGAGAGTCTTCAAGTTCTTGGCGCGGAATTACCGTTAAACTCAAGGGTACATTTTGTGCATCTTCCGGTCGTTTTTGGGCGACAACGAGAAGTTCAATATCATCTTCAAGTGGAGACAGACTTAGGGTTAAACCATTGGTTGTGTTGACTACTTTTACATTTGGCGAACCAAAGCTTCCTGTCACCGTGACTCGGATGTTGTTTGATTCAAATTGAGTAACTGTAATTGCAGTAATTCCCTGTGCTGGGTTGTCAGCACGAAATTCTTTTGCTTCAGGTAAGGCTAAAACTGCATTTGCGATATCTGCAATATATATATCACCATCATTGAAGGTATCGGCGATTTGTAGTGTACCGTTTGGAGTTTCTAAAATGATTTCTAAACCATCGGATGTTGGCTTGAGTTTTACACTTGTGACTTTAATACTTTCGGGATTACTTGGTTGTGTTTGTTCTGACTGCACCAACAAATCCTTTGCTGTTGTGCTAGGAAGCTGAATATCACTTAATTGGTGGATATTGGCAGCTGGTGTTTGGGTATTCGCTTTAATTGCGTAGTTTACCGCCGCAGGTATGGCTTTCTTTGTATCACCAATAAAATTTAAAGTCGTATTATCCTTAATTATTTCTTCAGATAAATTGGAAGTGGTTTGTGCGAATACATTTGTGGATGCGATCGAGTATACTGTGCCAACAATACCAATACGTATACAAAGATATACCAAAGCGTTGAAATTCAACCTATTCTCTCCTACACACTTCAGAATCACATCTAATAGAAAAATTCTGAGTGCAACAATATAAATGATAATAATGTTGTACTCAGTGAATATAGGAATAATTCTTTACTTAAATTATTCAGTGTGTCAAAAGACAGCCTGTCATATTAACGTATTTTGACAGTATGTCTTTTGACTTGAAAATAAAAATGATAGACGATCGCAACAAAACCGCATCAAGTAAAAAATGTCATGACAAAGATAATGAAATCTGTTGCCATCTCCTTATCAACTATTGGTAGTCTATTACTGATTAATCAGTATTACTTACTACAGACAAATGCTGCTCAAACCCAAGATATCACAGTTAAATTTGCAGCTAAAGTCGGGAATCAACCTTTTCGCTGTGGCAGTAATTATCAGTTAGGGAAATCCCAAACAAGGGTTACACCATTGGATTTTCGTTTTTATATTTCTGATATTAGTCTTGTTGATAACAATAATAAAACTATTCCTCTCGTACTTACCCAAGATGGAAAATGGCAATATCAGAATGTCGCATTAATCGATTTTGAAGATAAAACTGGTGCTTGTGCGAATGGTACAGTGGAAACTCGTGATGTTGTTATCGGTCAAGTTCCCCAAGGCAAATATAAAGCCATTAAATTTACTTTAGGTGTACCTGAAAATCTCAACCACGAGGACTCGACTCTGGCACCTTCACCTTTAAATTTGACATCCCTGTGGTGGAATTGGCAATTTGGATATAAGTTTGCTCGGATTGATTTTGCACATTTAGAAAAAACTCAATCAACAGCTACACACTTATATAAAAATGGTGAAAAAGAAGCGGGTAATGCTTTTTTCATTCATTTAGGTAGCACAGGTTGTCAAGCCGAAACATCCAGCCAAAAGCCAACAACTACATGTAGATATCCCAACATTGCGAAAATTAATCTTGAGAATTTCGATCCCAGCAAAAACACGATTGTTATCGATATCGCTAAACTTTTAGAAAACACCAATTTAAACCGCAATCAGGCAAATACAGCCCCAGGATGTATGTCAGAAGCCAACGATAAAGATTGCACTGGAATTATGGCAGGCTTTGGTATTCCTTTTGGCGGTCAAACAACCGTAAAACAAAGTTTTTTCAGTATTAAATGAAACAAATGATTTTTCGATGGCAGCGCTGTTTGATATTGTCTATTATTTTTGCGATCGCACTTGTTTTATCCATTGGTTTAAATCGGGTTTTATCAGCACCAAATCTTAATAATACATACGTTTGGGATATTCCCCCTGGAATTCCCAAACCAATAGTACCAATTGATAACCCAATGACGGCAGAAAAAGTAGAACTTGGTCGTCATTTATTTTATGAAAAACGTCTTTCTGTAAATGGTCAATTTTCCTGCGCTTCCTGTCATATTCAAGCTTTAGCATTTACAGATGGAAAACTTGTAGCAGTTGGCGCAACAGGTGAAAAACACCCGCGAAACTCCATGAGTCTTGCTAATGTAGCATATAACTCTGTTTTGACTTGGGCACATCCAGAAATGAAAAAACTCGAAACCCAAGCTTTAATACCAATGTTCTCTGAACATCCTGTGGAGATGGGTTTGTCAGGAAAAGAAAAAGAAATATTGAAAATATTGCAGGAAGATGAAAAGTATCAAAAGTTATTTACAGCTGCATTTGGTCGCGGTAATAGTTATATTAATCTCAACAATTTAATCAAAGCCTTAGCATCCTTTCAACGCAGTTTAATTTCCTTTAACTCACCTTACGATCGATATCGTTATCGTGGCGATAAAAATGCAATCTCTACAGCAGCAAAACGAGGTGAAGCTTTATTTAGTAGTGAGCGTTTAGAATGCTTTCACTGCCACGGAGGGTTGAATTTTAGCGATTCTATTCAACACGAACGACTGGCATTTACAGAAATAGCTTTTCACAACACAGGACTTTATAATATTGATGCTAAAGGTGCATATCCACGTAATAATACGGGCATCTACGAAATTACTCATCAACCAGCAGATATGGGTAAATTTAAAGCACCAACTTTACGAAATATCGCCATAACTGCACCTTATATGCATGATGGTAGCATTGCCACTTTAGAAGAAGCGATCGACCATTATGAAGCAGGTGGAAGAACTATTTCTAGCGGTGAATTTGCTGGTGTTGGCAGCAAAAATCCGCTTAAAAGTAATTTTATTTCTGGATTTAAGTTGAGTGCCCAAGAAAAACAGGATTTAATTGAATTCTTAAAAAGTTTGACAGATGAAAAATTTATAACCAATCCTATATTTGGCGATCCAAAGTATCGTAAATCATAGCTTTTTTCAACGCAAAGGTACGCAAAGGTTAGCGCAAAGGTGAGGCAGCGCGGTCTTGGGGGTTTCCCCATGAGGGACTGCCGGCGCGGAGATTTTATTCGCTTTGCCTCAAAATAATTAGGAGCAAACCTCTGCGTACCTCTGTCTTGACTCTGCGCCCCTTTGCATTTAAAAACAACGAAAAAATCAAATTTTTAAACCTCTCCTTGCTTGAGGGAGAGGTCTTTTTTGTTACACTTCTGCGGGTTGATATTCTTGTTGTCTTTCCACAAAAGCCTGGACGCGGGTGCGGTAGTTTCTTACGGTTTCGTCTACCCAATCGCGATCGTTGCTATTTGCGTACAAGTGTACGAGCGGTTCGCTGGCATCTGGTAAAACTAACAGCCAACTGTCATCGTAGGGTTGGCAAATTTTTACGCCATCGATGAGTTCTAGATTTTGGGCTGGGTGAGTTTCCACCAAGTAGCGCATTAAAGCACCTTTGGCTGTCCAAGGACAGCGTACTGTATAAGTTTTGTGAATTACGCGGGGCAATTCTGACCGCGCAGCCGCAAGCGATCGCTCTTGTATGGTCAACATTTCGATGATTTTAGCAATGCAGAACATGGAATCAAATCCCGGATGCAGTTGTGGGAAAATAAAACCAGTTTCTCCACTACCTCCTAGCACCACATTGGGATTTTTCTGACAAGCTTCCATTAAAGCTGTGGGATTGGCTTTGGTGCGAATTACTCTGCCATCATGGCGACGGGCGACTTGTTCAATAGCACTGGAAGCATGAACCGGGACTACTACTGTGCCTCTGGGGTTAGCAGTTAAAATCATGTCTACCATCAGTGCTGTTAACATTTCCCCACGAATTGGGTAGCCTGATTCATCAACTAAAATCAGCTGTTCGCCATTAGCCGAGACTTGGACGCCAAAGTTAGCTTTCAGCGCTTCCACCACATGACCTAATTGAGTCAGCAGTCCTTCGCGGTCAGTGACCGACATCGCCGTTTTATTGACACTGGCATTCAATACCACTGCGTCAGCGCCAAATTTATCTAACATTTGGGGTAGAACTGCCCCAGACACGGCATAAACATAATCAATTACCACTTTTGCCCGACTATTGCGGAGTGTATGAACATGCAAAAGTTTTTCAAAAGCAGTGCAGTAACTATCCATGACTTGGCTGGGGTAAGAGACATCGCCAATTTCATGAATTAGGGCCCGCCGCATATCTTCCTTGAAGTAAGCCCCTTCAATTTTCTTTTCCAGGGCTTTGGAGATATTAATACCCTTAGCATCCATGAATTCAATCAAAATGTAGTCAGGGCGATCGGGGTGTACGCGCACATGGATACCACCAACTACCCCCATTATCGGTATAACTGTGCGGGCTATAGGGATAGCTGTGGCATCCAGGTTTTGAATATCAACACCTACTGACATCAAACCAGCAATCAGCGATCGCGTCACCATTCGAGAAATATTACGCTGGTCGCGGGAAACCGTTACTTTAGAACCAGGTTTCAGAGTAGAACCGTAAGCAGCTCCCAATTTCACCGCGAACTCTGGGGTGATGTCAATATTAGCTAATCCTTGGACGCCACGTTGCCCAAATAAATTGCGTTGGGCAATATTTCCCCAAATCAAGTTGATGTTTAAAACAGCACCTGACTCAATTTTTTTACTGGGCCAAACACGCACACCAGGGCTGATTTGAGCTTCTTCTCCCACAGTAGAAAGCGAACCTACAACGGCAGCTTCTAATACATGGGCGCGGCGGTCTACACGTGTACCACGAGAAATCACACAGGCAGAAAGATGTGCTTCTTCGCCGATGATTGCTCCATTCCAGACAATGGGACGTTTGAGATTAGCATCAGCGCCAATAGTGACATTATCGCCAATTACGGTTCCTGCCTCAATCTGGACTCTTGCGCCGATGCGGCAATTGTCACCAATCACTGCTGGGGTTTCAATTACGGCGGTTTGGTCGATATAAGTATTTTGACCTACCCACAATTTAGAAGAAACTTCTTTGTAGGGGAAATCTAGTTGCACTTTCCGGTCTAATGCATCATACTGAGCTTCGCGATAGGCATCCAAGTGACCGACATCGCACCAGTAACCTTCAGCAATGTAACCATACATTGGCTGATCTTTTGCTAAAAGTAAAGGAAATAAGTCTTTGGAAAAGTCGCATTCAGTATTGGCTGGCAGATATTCCAAAACTTCTGGTTCAAGAATGTAAGTGCCAGTGTTGACGGTATCGGAAAAAATTTCACTACTAGAGGGTTTTTCTAAAAATCGGCGAATTCGTGCTTCTTCATCGCTAATCACCACCCCAAATTCAATGGGGTTGGGAACTCTAGTCAAAATCAAAGTAGCTTTTGATTGTTTTTGTTTATGAAATGCGATCGCTGCTGTGAGGTCGAAATCTGTTATGCTATCGCCGCTAATCACTAAAAAAGTTTCATCAAGAAGTTCGGCAATATTTTTCACACAACCAGCTGTACCCAGAGGCTGATCTTCTTCCACAGCGTAGGTCATTTGGACACCAAAATCGCTGCCGTCTTGAAAATAATCTCGCAAGACATCAGGTAAATAATGCAATGTCGCAATAACTTCTGTGATTTGATGTCTTCTGAGCAAATTGATAATATGTTCGGCAATTGGTCGATTTAGGATAGGCACCATCGGTTTGGGCAGATCGCAAGTTAACGGACGAAGCCGCGTTCCCGAACCGCCTGCCATTAGTACTGCACGCATAAATCCTCCTTAACTACAAAAAGCCTTTGCTGCTTAAAAACGTGTCAGATATATTTTGTTCTTCTTTCTCTAGTCTCCTATGGATATTCAAATTTGAGGAACTTCCACAAGATGCATCTGTATTGGGCAGGGGGAAAAGACAGGGGGGCATGGGGGAGAATGAATAAATGACTTCTTTTCCCTCTGCTCCCTACTTCCTCATCTCCCCATTCCTTATTGGCAATGATAAAGTTGATATTCGTAGCCATCTACATTTGGTAAAGATGCAGTATCAGACATCACACATGTTTTGACGGCGGCTGCTACGGGGGCATGAAAGTTTACTAACCACAAGTCAAAAGGTCGTGGTAGTGTCTTTAAAGTATTTTCCAGAGCAATGTTGGAAGTATTCGGGTCTTGGTCTTGATGGGCAAGGAGAAATAGGGTATTTTGAGGTGAATTTCCAAGTTTAATCTCTCTAGCTATCCCCATCATTTCCCCAGTATGTACATGAGTTTTATGAGTGGTGGCAATTAATGTTGGTACTGGAGATATTTGTTGAAGTAATTGCACAAAAAGGTCAGGGCGATAATATTTTTGATAGCCGAGATTGCACAATACTGTAATTGAACTAATAAATGCCATTAACCAAATTAAGATTGCAGCTTTTTTGCCATTGATTCCCCATCTACCTATGCCTTTATTGATTAATTCTTTGGGGGGATGCCAACAAACTGCCAAACTTGCGCCCAGTAAAACAATGATCGCGGGAAAATAAATAAAGTGATAGCGAGCACCCCTGGTTAGGTCAATACCCAAAAAATACGTAAAGATGAAGAATAAAGCGATCGCACTAATAGCAACTCCAGCTAGCACCTGAATCATCATCCGGTTTTCTGGCTGTTGTAGTTGAACTTTAATCCCACGCACTAAAATTGGCACTGCCCAAATAAAGAAAATCAGCATCACCAGCCCCGAAGGAATCACAACCAATAGTTGTGCAGATTCAACTGGTAATAGGGAAATCATTGTAATCAATGTTCCTAAAGCTTGAAAAATTGGGCCGATCCAATCTAGTCCCTCACGCGCACCTCGAATCCACTCAGTCAAATTATCGCGATTTCTATTTTCTAAAAAGATTGGTAGCCAAATTAAACTTGCGACAAGAGTACCGATAGCAACTGCATAGATGCGTTGCCAACTAGAAGAGAACAGCAGAGAAAATTTTATGCTAGTTTGTTTTTGATGCCAAGCCAGAACCATCAAAACTACAGCTTCAGTGCAGAGGGTAAGGCTGAAAAAGTAATGGGTAGCAAAACCCAAAGCATTAATTTCTACCCAAGCAATTGCTAACCACATCGGTAATGGCGTGCGGTTTTGAAGATGACGTGTGGCAATTACTAAGCAGGTGAGAGAACCAATTACCCACAAGGCCGCTAAACTATAATGGCGTGCTTCTTGTGACAAAAAGATTGCGTAGGGTGATACTGCCATGATGGCAGCAGCCAAGTTTCCCACTAATGGCGAACGAAATGCTACTCTACCTAATACGTAAACACCAGGGATGGAGATAGCGCCGATGAAAGCTGGTAGCGATCGCGCAGCAACCAGCGATACTAATCCTCCTTCGCTGGGAAATACTTTCATCCACAAATAAGCTAAGACAAAATACAGTGGTGGATGGGTATCTTGTGTAACTAAGTTATGAATTACATCACCAATACTAGCAGCTGGGTTTGGTTGTAGCGGTTGCAATAGGATATCAGCTGCGATCGCTCGATCTAGGGGTACTCCTAAAAAATTATTCCCCAAGCTAAAAACTAAAGTGGAAAATTCATCAGTCCAAGGAGGCTTTGCAGTCAAGTTGGCTAGACGCAAGCCAAAACCGATAATGAACCACATCAACGGATGAAACCAGCTAGGAAAAAGGGGATCGTACCACTTGTGCCAAGCTATCTGTTGTGGGGCAGACTTTTTACCTCTCGGAGGCAGAATCTGGGCTGCGTAAACAGGCAACAACAAGATAATCTTTTTGCAAAAATGGGATGTATCCCCAAAAATAACTTTCATAGCCCGGCCTCACACTCATGGATTTATAGATTTGACGTTTTACATTTAGGTTCGTTCTAAAATGTAAAAACAAAAATCAAAATCTCAAATCCATCGTTGTGATTATTTCACATCAGTGACGCGCCAGCTGAGTTTCAAGTTCACCCAGAAATTCCAAATAGTAGCAACTGCGATCGCGATTAGATTGGCAATATAACGGTTAGGAATTAGGAAATTGAAGACTAAATTTAATATCAGTACATTTAACACCAATCCGGCAAGGCAAATGACATTAAATTTGACAAACCGTTTCAGGCGTTGATTCCATTCTTGCTGTCTAGCACTAACATCGGCAAATGTCCAAGCATCATTCCACAAGAAATTATTTAGAATTGCAATTTCACCAGCAATAATTTTGCTGCGTGTCAATGGCCAAGCTAAGGTAGTCGGATCGCTTAATAAGTAAAGCACTGCCATATCCACAAATACCCCACTCAAGCCAACCAAACCAAAGCGAAGGAATCGACCAACAGGAAAATTCACTTTTCTCTTCAATCGTCCTACTCTTCCTGTGGAAAGCCGCAACCGCACTAAGTGGTGTATGTAATCTATATATTGCTTCCATGTGACTTTACTCTCACCTTCTGTGCGTTCGCGAAATACATAGCCAACTTCGGCAACTTGGTTTACCTTTCCCCGACCAATTACCTCTAGAAGAATTTTGTATCCTACTGGATTGAGTCTTGCATTGGCGATCGCACTCCGGCGCACCATAAAATAACCACTCATGGGGTCGGAAACTCTCCCCAGTACCCCTGGTAAGATAATCAAGCCTAACAACTGAGCGCCACGGGACAACAAACGCCTGACAACACTCCAACTACTGACGCCGCCTCCTTCCACATGACGGCTGGCTACTGCTAAATCTGCTCCCTGCTCAACATTACGTAACAGCTGCATCAGCACCTCTGGTGGGTGCTGCAAATCTCCATCAATCACCCCCAACACGTTTCCTGTGGCTGCTTGCCAACCACGAATCACTGCTGAAGACAACCCCCGCTCCTGTTGGCGGCGCATTACCCGCAACTGTGGGTATTGCGTTGTCAAGGATTGTGCTATTTCCCAGGTCAGGTCTGGACTGTCATCGTCTACCACAATTAACTCATACTTTCCTGGAATTGATTCATCCAGTAACTGACTCAGTATACTAACTATATTTTTAATGTTGTCACGTTCTTTATAAGTAGGAATTACTAGAGAAAAATAGATAGATTCGCTACTTGTTGCTACATCGTTAGGCGGTAATTCTGAAATCTTAAGTGGACCAGTTGGAACTGTTAACAGTGAAGTGGATGAGTTTGTTTTCATATTTCAAATAACATAAAAATAGTGTGTACATCCTGGGGTTAATACAGCCGTATATTTGCTGGCTTTCTTGATTCAATTTGAATCATTCCGCGTTGGGCGATCGCTTTGGCTACAGTCTCCTCTTTTGAGATTTTAGTAATTTACGCACTTCATTTTCCAGTATTTTCACTAACTTCATCTAAATTTTATATATTACTATCTATTTTTTTAGCAGTTTTTGCTTGTTTATCTCATAACTATTTATACCAAGGTATAGTCTACCATTAACTTCACTAAGTGGACAAATGTATTATTTAAAAATCTTATAAAAAATATATTTACTTATTATATAAAATTATACAAAACTACTATTTGATTTTTCAAAAAAGTCAGTACACGTTGACCTATCTTTTTTACTATTGCCTATTGCTTGCCTATCACGCTTGCGCTGCGATTCGCGCACCACACAAGTGATTTCTTTGAATCAAACCCGATTCCTATATATCTGTGTTTGATGCTGTGGTAGTCAAGAGTCTAAAGTTTTTTTATTCTTAACCCTAGATAATCGTGCTCTAGTTCAATAATTGAATATCAAACATTTTATTATTTATTAATATAAATATAGCAGGGCTATTTAATTCATGAAAATTCGCAATGTTCAGATTTTCAAATTATTTAAAACCTTTGATATATAATTTGGTTATCAATGATTTAGAACTGGGATAGATTGACTATTATTCTTTTTAGATAAAAAAACTTTTGTTACCAAAAAATCAATTCTATTTTGATAAATTTTGAGAGAGCGAAAATAAAGTTTACAGAAATAAATTTTAAGTGATACAGACAGGAAGAGGAGCATTTAAGTTGATATTTGCTGCCGCTATATTATGACCTAAATATCACGCAAAAGCAAGGCAACGGTACTTTAGACGCTAAGTATTGATGTTGATATTGACAAATCATCTCGATATGTGCAACTAATAAAACGCAAGCTATTAGAAAGTAGAAATTCTTTGGAGGAAAAAGCCCTAAAAGTTACAATGGCAGAGTTAACGATAGATAATTTGATTTTTACTTGATAAATAACCTTTGATATACTAATAGCTATTTTTCGACTTTAGGCAGAGGTATTGATGCAGGTATTTGTCAGATTCTTGGGAATTTTTCCAGAATTTATCAACGTTTGGTAATATATCTAAAAATAAAATTAACAAAAATTAATAAAAACAAAAAATCCAATATATTATCGATTAAATATTGTAATGTAAATCTGTCAAAAGTAACACCATCAAATCCCCCAATAGGGCATTGCAACAAGGAGAAAAATTTAGTTTGTTATTAACTTAATATGGTTACTTTATTACTTGTTTAGAGTAAAAAAAACATCTAAAATACAGGGTAACTTATGCATATTCCTGATGGATTTGTTTCTCTACCAGTGGCAGGGGCTACTAGTTTAGCGAGTGTGGCAGCGCTTTTTATAGCCTTAAAGCGATCGCAAGAGGCTTTTGGTGTCCGTCGTGCTCCTTTGCTGGGGCTAACCACCGCCTTTATTTTTGCTGCTCAAATGATTAATTTTCCAGTAGCAGGAGGTACTAGTGGTCACCTGTTAGGAGGAACTTTAGCAGCGATCGTTTTGGGCAGTCCTTGGGCAGGGATGCTATCTATCGCCACAGTTTTAATTATTCAAGCCGTGCTATTTGCTGATGGTGGAATTACAGCATTGGGCGCAAATATTTTGAACATGGCGGTAATTGGTGTTTGGGTAGGCTGGATTTTGACCCAAACCTTGCAGCGGCTGTTTGGAGGGTCTAAAGGGCGTTTACCATTAGCTGCTGGCATTGCGGCTGGCGTCAGTGTAGTAGTAGCTGCCGTAGCAGCAGCCATTGAGTTAGCCCTCTCTGGAACTGCATCTGTAGCCGTAGTTTTACCAGCCATGACTGGTGTACATATCCTGATTGGTGTTGGTGAAGGACTGATTACCGGGGGTGTGCTGACTTATTTAGCTACTGCCCGACCAGATTTATTACCAGGGGAACAGCACGAATTTCGTGGATGGTCGATACCCATTGTCAGCATTTTTTTAATTGCAGGAGTATTATCACTGTTTGCCTCAGCCTGGCCTGATGGTTTAGAGAAAGTTGCTGAAAACTTAGGTTTCATCGACTTAGCCAACAAAGTACGGATAATTGTACCGACTCCCCTAGCTGACTATGGGATTGAGGGTTTGGGAGCAATTGGCACTAGTATCGCTGGACTTGTGGGGGCTGCGATTTGCTTTGCTGTTGCCTTTGGCATTGCCAAGATAGTGAAACCGAACAATGCTTAAACTTTCTTTGCCGCTACGTTTGCAACTGTCTCTAGTGATTGTGGTGGGGGCAGCTTTATTAAAACATCATGCTTGGTATGGGCTGGGTGTGTATAGCGCGATCGCACTTTTGTGGGCTTGGCTGTTGCGCGTACCAATTCGCCGCCTGGGAGGATTATTGGGTACAGAGTTGATTTTTTTGTCATTGCTGACATTACCCTTGGGATGGGAAAAAGCTAGTTTCTTGCTAGTTCGTTCCCTGGTTTGTCTGATTGCCATGAATAGTTTTTTGTTAACCTTACCGCCTCACAGTTTCGGCATCGCCCTCAAAAGCTTACCCGTACCCGCACCAATCAAAGAAAACTTGCTCCTAGCTGGGCAATATATGGAGATTTTGCTCTCAGAAGTCACACGTATGCAGCGCAGCGCTCAATTACGAGGTCTGACTGGAACTGCCGCATGGCTGCGCTACACTAGTGCTGCCATGATTGGAGCCTTGTATCTCCGCAGTTTAGACAGAGCAGAACGAGTTTACGCAGCAATGGTAGCTCGTGGTTACAACGGACAATTGCCCATAGATTCCAGTCTCAGACCAAAAGAGCGCTTTGCCTTGTTATTAGCTTGGGCGATCGCTGGTGTCGTCACCTTAACTTCCTACAAAATTTAACCCACTCCCCGCAGACGCGATGAATCGCGTCTCTACCAACTCCCTTACATAGGTAAATTTTGAAATCTTTAACTTCCAACCCCCAATCATCAACCCATAAACCCCACGCAGCTGTAGTCGAGGTTGAGAACTTGGTGTATGCATATTCCCGCCCAGAACCAGTATTGGAAGGAATTTCTTTTAGCTTGAACAGAGGCGATCGCGTGGCATTGATGGGAGCCACCGGTTCAGGAAAAAGCACTTTGCTGGAAAACCTAATTGGCTTAAAAGAACCGCAATCTGGAAAAATTAGGATTAATGGCATCCCGGTAGAACCGAAAACTTTACCACAAATACGTCGGCAAATCGGTTTTAGTTTCCAAGATGCCAACGACCAACTATTTATGCCCACCATTTTAGAAGATGTCACCTTCGGCCCACGCAACTATGGCATGTCAGCAGCAGAAGCTAGCGATCGCGCCCGCCAGTTATTAGCAGATTTTGGTCTAGAAGCCTACGCCAATCGTTCTGCCCACGAACTCTCCGGTGGACAAAGGCGGTTGGCTGCCCTAGCCTCGATTTTATCCCTAGAACCAACAATCCTGATTTTGGATGAGCCGACTAACGGTCTCGATCCAGCGTGGCGGCGTCATTTGGCACAAGTATTATTCAGGTTACCAGTGGAGGCGATCTTAATTGCCTCTCATGACTTGCATTGGTTAGGTAGAGTTACTCAACGTGCTTTGGTACTATCTGGTGGCCGCATTCAAATAGACAGCGATATTCAACCACTTTTGCAAAATGGTGCTACTTTAGACCAGTTGGGTTTACCGGTAGATTGGTGATTTGAGGTGAGGGGAGTTAACTTCATGCTAAATAGGCGGTTACAAACCGCATCTACACAAATAAAACCCACCTCTGTGGGTTTTATCAAGGGGCTTAAGCCCCTTTTTTTTGTTAGTCCCCTAAATTTTAAATAAACCTAAAAAATCCGAAAAGTAGCACAGTAGGCTTGTATGTTACAGTATTGCTACTAAATTTATGAATTGCACATTTTTCATGGGTACTTTAAGTTCATGAATACTGATTTTAAATCATACCAATAATAAATTTTTCTGCAACAATTTTATTAAGTTTTACCAGTTTTTGTAAGACAACGCCTATGTCCTTATGAAGGATAATTTCTTGGTCAAAAAAAATTCTGGTTTTGGCAGCAAATCCGAAAAATTCCTTAGCACTGCGTCTGGGAAAAAATGAGAGATTACGGCTCTGGCATGACTGAGATCTGCTGAAATTAAAGTTCAATAAAATTGAATAGCAGCTCCAATAAATCGCAAAGGAGGGCAGGAAACTAGTGGATACAGATTTTGAATATGAAACTTTACACAACAAAATCCAACAGTTAAAAAAAGCTTCTATCATTGAAAATGATATTTCCAGTAAATTCAAATTAGAACAGCAGATTAAAGATGCAGAACAAGAGCTTGTTGAACTTGAAAGCAAGTTAATAGCTCTGGAAAAGAATAGAATTATTTTAAAATTAAACGGTAGTAATCATCAGGTTTATTGCATCTTTAGCAAGCAAGCTACTATTGGACGTGCCTCTACATGTGATTTTGTTATCAATGATGATTACCATCAAATAAGTAATTTACATGCTGGTATTTTTTATAATTTAGATAAAAATGAGTATTGGATTGAAGACTTGAATTCAGCCAATGGTACTTATATTGATGAAGCCAAGATTGAAAAGCCTACCCAACTTGCTTGGAATGCAAAAATCAAGCTAGGTACTTCATTATCATTTGTATTTCAACATAACAAAGATGATTCTTTATCTCCAGCAGTGCTTATTCAGCACGATCATAATGGTGAAGAAATAGCAAGATATATAGTGATTCCTAAAGGAAAGGTACTTGTTGGAACAAATCCAAAGGAGGTTGTGAGATTTCCTAAGTTAAGAGATGAGCGTTCTTTGGGGAGTATTGAGAGAAAAACAGATGGTTTTTATTTTATCAGCGTTGATAATCAAGAAACGTTATTAAAACATAACATTGAATTATCTCTTGACTTCTTAAAAGTCAGGATAACTATACCGAGTGTTGTACAAAAACAAGTTAATGATGACACAATTATAGCTGAGAGCAGTGGAGAGAAAAAAGGCGATCGCCAAATAGTTAAACCAACAGGTTATGAAACGCCTTCTAATCTGTGGAAAATAAATATTTTTTTAGGTTTGTTTGTTTTTTTGTTTGGAATTATTTTTAATTTGATTTGCTTTAAGCCTGACAAAGCTAAGATTAGTTCGCAATGGATAAATGAATGTGTTCTATCGCTCAACAGAAAAGAAAGTAGATCTTTGGTAAAAGACTTATTTGAACATCAAAAATCTCATTGGCGTAGCAAATCGTCTATTTGGCCGCCGAAAGAATCAGTTGTATATATTGTTTCTACAAAGCCAGTTTCAAATAACATTGATATAACAAAAATCTTTATTAATGAGTCAGGATTGTCTGGAAAAGAAATACGTGATGACGATATTTTTACATTAAACGATTTTAACGAAGGAAAATTTATTCAATTAAAAAAACAAAAAGCTCCTAATGCACCTTGGATAAGTATAATAGCCCTTGATTCTTTAGGTATTTTATATTTAAAAATAGATTATTGGTCTGCTGATGGGTCTAGATTAAATTCATCCATATCTACATTTGAATGGGATAAAAAAGAATTTTTACACTGGCATACAATTTTAATTTTGTTATTTACTATTTGTTTATCTTATTCAATTCGTAACTGGAAAATTCAACGTTACAGGAACCAACTTCAAGAGCAATACGAAATTTTTCAGAAGGAACGAACAAAGAAAATATTTGAGGCGAAATCCCGTTTAGAAGAAGCAAGAAAATTAGCTCAATCTGGCGAATTAGCACAAGCACTTGTAATTATTAATAGCTTATTAAAATCTGTGTCGATAGACATGCCAGTTTACAATGAAGTTACTGACTTGAAAAAGATGATACTCGCTCAAGTAGAATTAGGCGGTGGAGCTATAGCAATTGCACAATTTAATAAAAATAATGGAAAAGTTTTTCAATCAGGAAATACATCAAATTTATTGTATCTCCGCGTTTTAGGAACTCCTTATGCATATCAAGCACCGTATGGCTTAGAAAATATTTCAATAGGTCGGCAACGTCGAAAATCTGGTACTTCTCTCGATGCAGGTAACGATGTAGTTATCAGAGTACCGGGAGCAGACTCAAAGAGTCTCCGAATAAGTCGAAGGCATTTAGAAATCAAAAGAATTGATACTGAGTATTTTGTAATTGATAAAAGTGGGGGACATACAAAGCTAAATGGTAAATTCCTCAAAGAAAATGACCCTTTTCGATTACAAACTGGCGATAGACTTTTGATTGCTGATGTACTTACTTTAGAAGTTATTATTCAGACCAAAATTAGTGGAACCAAGGTAGGCAATCTAATTAGAATTGATTGCCATAATACCATCCAAGATGGTCTTTTAATTGAAGCATCAATAGGAGATTTAATTACAGAGGTTTCTTATGAATAACTTGATAATAAACAGTAATAAAATCAGAGGTAGCCGGATTAATCAATATATTTTATTAAATGAGATCGGTCGCGGTGGACATGGAGTAGTTTACCAAGGTTATCACGATACGAAACCCAATGAACCTCTGGCCATAAAAATTATAGAAGATACTGGAAATCTTGATTTACTTTTAATTGAACCAGAATTACTTTCTCTACTAAATCATCCGAATATCATCAGGCTAAAAGATTACTTTATTCATGCAGGAAAGCTTGTTATAGTTACAGAGTATATTAATGGTATTAATCTTCAATCTTATTTAGAACAGCGAGGAAGACTTACAGTTTCAGAAGTTATAAATTTTCTTACTCAAATGGCAGATGCACTAGTAAATGCTCATGCCAATAATATAATTCACCGAGATATAAAATTAAGCAATATTTTAGTTATAGATGACAATAAAAATCTAAGATTTGTATTAGTAGACTTTGGTATCAGTCGTATGGCTGAGGGAATCCAAACCGTTAAGCGCATTGCTGGTACTTATTATTATATGGCGCCTGAACAACTCAGAGGTCGCCCTTGTGAACAATCAGATTTGTGGGCTTTGGGTGTTTGTGCTTATACTCTTCTTACAGGTATTAAGCCATTTGAAGCTAAGCTGGAAGAAGAACTTTCTCATAAAATATTATTTAGCATTCCACAAGCGCCTAGTGAAATTATAGAAACAATAGAGCCTGAACTGGAAAATATTATTTTTCATCTCTTAGAAAAACAATTGATTAACCGTATAACTTGTGCAAACGAGCTTTTGAATGAGTTAAAAAGATTATTTAGATTATCGACTAAACATAAAATTCCAAAGAAAAAAATTAATGAACCAAATTCAGTAACTCATATTAACACGTGGGAGCAAAAGAACCTAAAAGAAATTCAAATAAACTGGGTGAAATTCTGGATACTTGTCTTTTTAGCTACTGTACCTTACTTTATAGTAGGAGATATTATTTCTATTAGCGGATTATTCCTTTTTTTTATAGGGCAAGAAAAGCGTAAAAAATTTTACACTTTAAGTAGTGTAATTGTCATATTTTCTGGTTTATTAGTATCTATTAATGTGCAAGAAAAAATATTTAATATTATTCTTGATGTTAATCAGGCGGAAAATGCTTCTCTCTATAGCATGATTCAATTGATTCAATTACTCGTAAGTCTTCCATTTACGCTTGCTAGTACACATCATTTCATAAAGATAAGGCGTTTAAAGGAAGATTTACTTCTTCATAAAATGCTGCGAGAATTTTCACAAAATAGAGAAAAAATAATTAATCTTATTAAAAATTTTGTAGATATACATTGGGGAAATATGAATGTCCATCAAAAGTATATTGAGTTACTTTTTTTAGATAAGCGATTTGAGGAAGCAATTGTTGAATCAAAACTTGCACTTTACGTAGATCCTTATAATTTTGCTGCCACTCTCTTTTTAGCCAATGGATACTTTGAGGTGGGTTTATATGAGAAGTGTATAGAAGTATGTAATGGCTATCTTTCTGTATCAAATTACAGTTTTGAATTTTCTGATATGAAAGAAAAGTGTGAAAAATTTCTTGAAGGATAAACAGAAATATGCGATTCCAAGTTATTTATGATAATAAGTTTTTTTCTGGTGAAGGCTCAGTCTTCATGTATGATACAGCATTAGTTTTTGAAGGAAGTCAAACAAAATTTACTATACCTTTTATACAAAGTTTTTACCAATTACTCTTGATTAAAACAATTAGAACAGTTCCGTATTCAACTATCCTAAAGTACAAAAAGCCAAGATATCCGTATAATGGTTCTCATAAAATTATATATAGATTACCAAATGGAAAAAAAGGTGAGATTGTATTTCATATTACTGGAAGAGATGAAGAAGATATTTATTTTACTAATAAATTAGAGGAGTACCTTACAGTTATTAGTAGTTTCTCTGGTAACTAATTATTTAAGTTGTTCAATATAGATGGAATTGTTAATAAAATGTATTTACAGATTTTTCAGACTATTATAATTTGTATATTTATTGGCATACGTGCTAGAGAGATGGGCTATTCGGGTTTACTATGGTTTTTTACCTCTTTCTTGTATGCACCTTTAGCTTCTTTATATTTACTTACCGCACTACCTAATAGAAGCATAGAAGAAAAGCGAGAAAAAGAAATGCTTTTACTAAAAGCTGAACTTTTTAATAACACATTTGCTCGAAGAGAAGGAAGTTCACCTATCTCAGATTACACCATTAGCGATGATACAACAATGCGCTAATTTGTTTGTAAGTCTGCTATTTAGAGCCATTCTCAGATTTCACTCGCCCTTACCTACGGGCAAAGAAGATATCCACTCTACAAGAAAAATTGGATGTTTTTTTATTTGGAAGTCCCTGACCCATAGCGATTTTTGCAACTGGTACAAGATCTGAGTTTATAAAGTTCTAAGACAACCAGATTAACTAATTTGTTAAACTTTTGCCCCATACCCTCTACCTGAGCTATTATCTTTACTCGTAATATTGGATACTATATTCTCGGTTTTATTACTCTTGGGGTGTTAATGTCTATTTTACGTAAATATACTGTTCTTGCTCCTGTGAGCCTGAGCATTGCTTTGTTCATTACTAGTTGCAGCGAAACTAAAGTCTCCCAATGCCAGCGATTGATTAAACTTGTCGATGAGGGAACATCACTGATTGATAAAAATAAAGGAACGCAAGTCATAACCAGCATCCAGCTGTCTAAAGATTTAGAGTTTATTACTAAATCAATTCAGGAACTGAATTTAGCAGACCCCAAGCTGAAAGAATATCAAAGCGGTTTTGTGAAGATTTTTCAGAATCTCAGTCAAGCGATCGCCAAAGCAGGTAGGGCGCTAGGTTCGACTAAAATAGCAGAAGCCTCGGCTAGTGGTAGGGAAAGAATTCAAAAAGCCAGAACCGAAATTGATTCATCACTGACAGCCGCTGAAGCTATTGGCAAGCAGTCAGATAAGTTAGTCGATGAAATGAATAAGTACTGTAACCAGCCAGAATAATCTAATTTGGAGCATGGGAATACTGAGTGCTGAGTTAGGAGTTATTCTCGCTCATCTCCCCTCCCTAATTCACCCCCATTAGAGTAACTTTTATCACTCTTTTTTATAAATATTCCTGATGCACACCAACTTTGTCTGTCAAAAGAAATATTGGTGCAAGTCAAATGAAATACCAGGAGTGATATGAGTCTACTGATGGCGAGTGTGCTAGCAACAGCGCCAATATCTGCGCTCAATTTACCAGAACAGCCTGTAATTGAGGCAGATAATCTGGTGCAGGAGTCAGCACAAGAAAACTTATCTCAAGTAATCCCAGCTGCTGAAATTACACCGCCTGAATTTGTACAGCCAGATATGTCTACCTCAGCATCTGTAAAAAATAAATACGAAAATATACTGAAAAAAAGTAGAGAAAAAATTCAATTTATCAATTCTTCTAACTCGCCTGAATCAAAAAATACCCAACCTCTAACAAAGGAACCTGACAAAAATTATCCCCATCCCCCCATCCCCCCATCTCCCCCTCTCCCCCTCTCCCCATCTTCTGATTCCCCAGACTCAGACAACCCAATGTCTCAAGTCAACTCGGTATCACAGCTTGAGGATGTGCAACCTTCTGATTGGGCTTTTGGTGCTTTGCAGTCTTTGGTGGAACGCTACGGTTGCATTGCGGGATATGCTGATGGTACTTATCTGGGCAATCGTAGTATTACTCGTTATGAATTTGCGGCTGGTTTAAATGCTTGTTTAGAGAAGATTAACGAAGCGATGCCTGCGGCGGGCTACGCCTACGCTAATAATAAACTTAACACTGTTAATGATGAAGATTTAATCCTGCTGCAAAGGTTACAAGGTGAATTCCAAACAGAGTTGCAACAATTACAGCAGCGTATCGAGGTTCTAGAAAACCGGACTAGTGAATTACAAAACAATCAGTTTTCCACAACTACGAGATTATTTGGTCAAGCCGTTTTTAGCGTTCAGGGAACCAATACCACCGATGCAGATTTGTTTCCCAGAGATGGAATACCTGAACGCCAGGGAAAAACAAATCTGACTTTCACAAGTAGCGCTCAACTAACCTTAGCAACTTCATTTACCGGACGAGATTTGCTGTTAACAGGATTGTCTGCTGGTAATTTGGGTTCTAATGCATCGTTGCTATCTACCAATATGGGGCGGTTGGGTTTTGAGTCCAGTACAGCCAACAATCTAGTTATTAGTGACTTATCTTATCGATTTCTGGCCTCGAAGAACTTGGGAATTGTCGTCGGTACGGCGGGAGTCAACCCCATCAACACCTTTCGCGGTATTAGCCCATTAGAAGGTTCTAGCGACGGTGCAATTTCTCTATTTGGTCAGCGTAACCCGATTTTAGGGATTGGTAACGGCACTGGTGGTATAGGTTTTGACTGGCAAATTAGCGATCGCATTAGTTTGCAAGGCGTTTATAGTGCAGAAATTCCCAGTTTTCCTGTCAATAGCAACCAAGGCGGATTATTTGGTGGTAGATTTACGGCTGGCGCTCAGTTAAGTTTAGCACCTAGCGATAACATCGATGTCGGCATACATTATCTTTATTCCCACTCTCCAGATGGCTTACTGGGAACTGGTATCGGCGATGCTCAACTGATTTCCCCTTTTGCGGATGCTACAGCTTTCGATACCCAAGCAGTTGGCGCTACTGTTGCTTGGCGAATTAACCCTAACTTGCAGTTGGGTGGTTGGGGTGGCTTCACTTCCTCCAAACCATCCAATCTTTCTGGAAGTGTAGAAACTACTAACTGGATGGTGTTCGCAGCTTTTCCCAATTTGCTGCGCCGTGGGAATTTAGGAGGCGTTCTTGTGGGACAACCGCCGAAAATTACTTCTAGCACTTTACCTGACGGATTTAACTTTCCCAACTTTTCTGATGGAGGTACAGCAGGCGGACGCACTGACACATCAATTCATGTAGAACTTTTTTACCGCGCCCAACTGAGTGACAATATTGCCCTAACTCCAGGCTTATTCGTTATTTTCAATCCCGATCACAATGCTGCTAACGATGCTTTAGTAGTTGGAACATTAAGAGCAACTTTCCGGTTTTAATTTTGTACTGATGTAAATGTAATCAAATACGCTTTTTAGCTACTGAAAAATTCAGTAATTAGATGCTTTCATTTCCCAATGGAAGCAGATAAAAAGCCATGCGTATTTTTTCATAGGTGATTAAAGGAGCAAATTTTTAATGAAATTGAATTCATCAACTCATACCACTTCGAGAAATTTTGACAACAATTCAAAATCTCAAATCGTTCGACTGAGCGTAGCCAAAGTCCAAAATCCCAAATTCTACCAGTTGGGTTGTGCAGTTGTTAGCAGCAGTAGTTTAGCCGCAGTCATCATTGCTTTAAGTGGAACAAGTGCTTTAGCTCAAATCACCATTCAAAGCACTGGAACACTATCAGGTACCATTCAACTTCCTAGCAATAATCCGAATTTCAATCGCAGCATTACTCGAATTGACACAGACGACACGGGGACTTACTCGCGGAACTTGGGTACTATAAACAATCCTAATTATGTTCCTGTATACAAGTCAGACTACGTGCAAGTCGAAACACGTAATGATGGTACTTTGCATTATTTTGTTGACTTTAAAGGGATTCCCATAATCTCGTTCAACGGCGTTCTGAATTCGCCTGTTCTCTCTGAGGGCGAGTTAACACCTTTTAAATACCAGGGAACAGTGGCCGGAACTAAATTTCAAGGAGTAGTTCAGGATGAATTTAATCTCACAAAAGCCTTATACACTGGTATTGTTACCGACCCAAAAACCGGAAACCAGTATCAAGGAACTTTTGAAGTGAGTGGATATGGGCCCAGGTATAGCGATCGCAATGGTAGTGCAACTCCCACAGTCTTCGATTTCAAGTCCGATCTCCCAGGTTCGCCAAAGGTGACATCTTTGGAAATGACTAACTCTCCTATAGGGAAATTGACAATTAAAGTACCTGCAACTGCAACTCTCATCACTCCTACACCCGCACCCAGTGGTAGTACCACACCCACTCCTACACCCGTAGTGAGTGGTGGTAGCAGCACACCTACTCCTGCACCCGTAGTTAGCGGTGGTAGCACACCGACTCTTCCAGCGATCGTTGATAGTGGTAACACAATAACTGCTGCGCCGATAGTTAATAGCGGTAGCACAATAACTGCTCCACCAATTGTTGATAGTGGTGAGACAATAACTGCTCCACCAATTGTTGATAGTGGTGACACAATTACTATTTCACCAATCGTTGATAGTGGTAGTGCGATCGCTTCCCCGATGACTACAACTTACACATCTGGGTCTGATTCTCCATCGCTGTCTACTACACCTAACATGGAATTCAGTAATGGTAATTCTCCAGCAGTTAATCAAGTAGTTGTCAACCCTGCAACCTTGGCTCAAACTACTTGTTCAAAGGATTCTGTTGATAGCTGTACAAAACCTGCTTCACCTAAACAAGCGATCGGTCCGCGCAGTAGAGTACTGGTTCGTTAGAGATTTATACCAATTCGCACATCTTACCGTAACTTTCACTTTGCGGACAGTGGAGAGTAGGGAAGAGAAATTTATCATCAAAAAACCTTTTCCCACTCACCACTCCTCATTTCCTATTCCCCATCCCCATATAAAGCTTTTCACAAAAACTTTAGGGTACTTCTGGAACTCTAACACAGCAGAATGAAATCAATATAATAGCTAAGACGGGGTAATATTCCAATTCAAAAAGTCCACCATAAGCTATTATGTTGGATTTTACAGGCCAGACTTCCTTTCTGTGGTAGATTTTACCCTGATGATTTTCTGGCTATACTGGTGGCTTAAGCCGATTGACTAAAAGGGATTAAGGACTGGGGACTAGAGACTAGGTAATAATATTAAAAATACTATTTTCCAATCCCCAATACCCAGTACTCAATACCCAATACCCAATCCCCTTTCTTGGAATGACAGAAACTTTATCAGTCAATCACATTAACAATACAAAGTAAATTTAGAGCGATTAAACGTCTTCTGAGTTAGCACCTATGAAAGAAGAATTGATAGCCAGAGTTGTACAGGTCTTGCGAATTAATATGAGTTGGATGACTTGGAATTTATTTCTGGCTTTTATACCTTTAGCTTTGAGTGTATGGCTATTTCGCATTAAGCGTGGTCGCACTTGGCTTTGGTGGCTAGGATTCTTAGTCTTCTATGCATTCTTACCCAATGCACCATATTTATTGACCGATGTAATTCACCTGATAGACGATATCCGCACCATTCAATCAGTGTGGATGATTACTTTAGTACTAATTCCTGTGTATTTGTTAGTAATTTTGGGTGGATTTCAAGCTTATGTAATATCGTTAATAAATTGGGGTTACTACTTACATCGCATCGGCAAGAGTGAATGGATTTGGCGGCTGGAATTGATTACCCATGCTCTCTGTGCTGTTGGTATTTATTGGGGTCGTTTCTTACGTTTCAACAGTTGGGATTTTGTTACTCAACCTGATGCAGTATTGACCAAAGGTGTTGAGGAAATTCTTGGGAAACAGCCATTGGTAATTATTGCTATTACTTTTGTTATCCTTGTGGCACTTTACTGGATTATGAAACGAGTAACTTTGGGTTTTGTTGTACAACCAAAAAATTCATATGGTATCAAGACACAACCAGTAAATCCCAACACTCCTAACGCTTAATGAATCAAGCACCTACACCTCCTTTTCCTTTCCTACAAGAAGTTTCGCAAACGGAAAGCGCTAGCTGAATCGGTGGGTGTAGGTTTTTCACAACAAAAACTAAAACAAGAACAACCAGCAACTAATTTAATTCCCAACCGCTTTTAACCAATTTCATCTGGTGAGTCGAGAGTGGCAGAGTTGTCAGAATTTAACAAAAACATCAGGTGTTTGATGCGTTTGCGCTGTGCTGACCAATGTTTGCAAGCTTCTTTAGTAAGCCGTATCTCTTCTTGTGTCAAAACTTCATCAGGTTTCTCTCGCGCTAAAATCTCAGATGCTTTTCTTGCTATTTCATATTCCACACCGAACTTGACTAATTGTGTGTGAAATATTTTTTGTTTCTCCTCTACTGTCAGTGAAAATTTTTGCTGCATCAGTAAAAGCTCATGAAAATTTTAAATCTGGAATATGTAAATTACTTTTCAGTTTTCAACGATATACATTTTCCAGCTTCTTAACTTCTACTGTAGGATAGACGAGCAAAAATACTTAATATTTTTTTAATAGTCACTTTACCCTTAAAATTGCCGAGGTAACCTCTACCTTAAAGAATCGCTCAATTTTATAGAATTCGGTATCACTACAACTGTGATTTTTTCTCAGTCCCCAACAAAGTAGTGTATTCCATCCAACTCAGAAGCAGTATTTTTTTCCACCTAAAGAAGGGTTACAGACCAGTAAATTCCGTATCAAAAGAAAGATGCAGCTTTACAACGTCAGATTTGAAATGAATCTAGGTTGTTTAGTTGTTATTGACTTAGATGGGAGTTGAAGCATATGAATCTATTATCTATTGATGAACTCAAAACTTTAGCAGAAAATTCTCAATCCCCATGTATTTCTCTGTATATGCCTATGCAAAAAGCAGGGCCAGAGATTCGACAAAACGCCATTCGCTTTAAAAATTTAATCCGTGAAGCTGAGGAACGCCTAGATACGATGGCAATTCGCCATACCCAAGCGCAAAATCTTCTCCAGCCAGCGATGGAACTAGATACAAGTGAGTTCTGGGAACACCAAGACCACGGATTAGCAATATTCATTTCGCCACAAGTGTTTCGCTACTACCAACTTCCAATGGAGTTTTCAGAATTGGTGGTTGTGAGCGATCGCTTTCACTTGAAACCGCTGCTACATATGCTCAATAATGATGGTAGCTTCTATGTACTGGCTCTTAGTCAAAACGATGTCAAGTTTTTTGAGGGAACTCGCTACAGCCTCAACCAAATAGAAGTCGAAAATATGCCTAAGAGTCTAAATGAAGCTCTCCTAGAGGATGAAATTCAAAAAGGGGTTCAGCACCGAATCGGCACATCTAGAAGGGGAGCTGGCAATGCTTCTTTACACCCCGGTACATTTCACGGGCAAGGAAGTCCTGACAGAGATAAGCGTCAGGAAGATATTCTACAATTTTGTTACGCCGTTGATAAGGCATTGCATGAGAAATTACGGCAGCAAAAAGCACCTTTAGTTTTGGCTGGCGTTGAATATATTTTCCCAATTTATCAACAAGCAAATACTTACAATCATTTGGTGGAAGAACCGCTTACAGGGAATGCGGAATTCATCAAGCCGGAAGAATTGCAAGAGCAAGCTTGGCAGATTATCGAACCTCTGTTTCATCAAAATCAAAAGCAAATAATGGAACTTTATCAACAACTAGTTGGTGAAGGTACTGGTAAAGCTTCTAGTAATCTCAAAGAAATCATTCCCGCTGCTTATTACCAGAGAGTTGATTATTTGTTTGTGCCAGTGGGAGAGCAGATTTGGGGTAAATTTTATCCAGAAACAATGGCTGTAGATTCACACCCAGAACCAGAACCGGAAGACTACGATTTATTAGATTTTGCTGCCATTCATACGCTGTTAAATGGTGGAGAAGTCTATGCTGTTGAGCCAGAAAAAATGCCAAATGGCGTATCAGCAGCAGCAATTTTCCGATTTTGATGTTGTCGTTTTTTCTAGCAGGTAAGGGGCAATAGGCAATAGGCAACTGGCGACAGACTTTCAAGGCTGTTGATTTGAAGAATTTACAATCAGTTTATGTCTTAATATCAGCCCTAAATAATTCGTCAAAATAATCTATTGCCTATTGCCTATCCCCCATTCCTAGCTACCTCAAGCTTGAGCATTTTCACAGTCTATCTTGACTATAGAATTTCTCCCTTGTGCTTTTGCCTGATAGAGTCCTTGGTCAGCAGCAGCAATTAAGGTTGCGGGAGATGATTGACTATGAGGAGTGACTGTTGCCACGCCAAGGCTGAGGGTGATGAATTCACTCACCTGAGAATTAGGATGAGGCAGTTGTAACGCACTAATATTAGTTTGGATTTCTCTGGCAACTGCAATCGCTTCTTCGACATGAGTATTTGGGAGAATTACTGCAAACTCTTCTCCGCCATACCGAGCAACTAAATCAGCAGGGCGTTTAACTGTCTGAGAGATCGCTTTGGCAACGTGTCTGAGTGCATCATCTCCTGCTAGATGTCCATGAGTATCGTTATAAAGTTTAAAGTAATCGACATCACACAAAATCAAAGATACTGGGGCTTGCTCTCGTGCCAATCGTTGCCACTGGGCATTGAAGGTGTCATCAAAGCAGCGGCGATTTGCGACTTGGGTCAGACCATCTGAACAGGCAAGGCGCTGTAATTCTTGATTAGCTTGTTGCAATTGGTGGTAAAGTTCTGATTGCTGAATGGCGATCGCAGCTTGACTTGCCAGCTGATTAAACAAGTTAATCTCCGATTGCTGCCATAGTCTAGTATTAGAGCATTGGTGAGCTATTAATAGTCCCCACAAACGCTTTTGCTGTAAAATCGGCACCACAAGATTTGCCCGAATTTGCAAACTCCGCAGCAGTTCAACATGACACGGGGATAGTCCACCAGTTTCAATGTTTTCAATCGCTCTAGTATTACCTTGTTGGTAGTAAATTGCACTAGTGGATTGAAAGCATGTGTCCATCACATGAAATCCCAGAATGGACATGCACCCTTGTGCTAAAGACTCTACTGCAACTAACCCACTCCAGTCTGACTTAAACTGATAAATTACTACTCGGTCTACATCAAACAGTTGTCTTACCTCGTCTGCCGTGGTTTGCAATATTTCATCTAACTCCAAAGATTGGCGAATGCGCTGGGTAACAGCTGCGACAATTCGCTCGAACTGGTTTTGCTGTTGGACGCGCTGCTCAATTTGCTTACCAGATGTCGATGCCACAGTTAGCTTCAGGGCATCAAAGTTAGGGGTTGTAGTGGTAGGCACGGCACTTGGTCTGCCAATCAAATAGCCTTGAGCAAAGGTAGCGCCTCGTTCTCGCAACCAGTTCAGTTCTTCAATGCACTCAATTCCTTCGGCAACGGTTTGGATGTTTAATTTTTGAGTAATTTCTAAAAGTTTTTCAGTAATCGAGGCTTTATACAGATCTTGATGTACATCTCGAATTAACTGCATGTCTAATTTGATAAAATCTGGACGTAATTGATGCAGCAAGTTCAGGCTGGAATAGCCTGAACCAAGGTCATCAAGGGCGACTAAAAATCCACTATCGCGGTAATATTGAAGCACAGCTTTCAAGTGGGCTAAATCTTGAGGATTGTCTGACTCCACGACTTCAAAGACAACCCGTTGATGTTCAATACCTGCTCTATCGATTGCTTCTACTGTACTGCGTAGGCAATAAACAGGGTCATAAAGCGCCGTTGGTGCAAAATTGATGAAAATGCAGCCACTTACTTGATGACGAGTGAATTGCTTAATTGTTTTGAGGCGAGCAACTCGGTCTAGTTGTGGCAGCAGTCCGGCTTCGGTTGCTAACTCCAGAATTGGTTCTGGTGGTACTAAATTGCCTTGTTCATCTAGTCCCCGCAACAGCGATTCATATCCATAAATCTGGGATGTATCTTGAATCGAGACAATTGGTTGAAAGTGACTGGTGAATCGTTCGCTTGCCAACATTTCCACTAACCACTCCGACTGACTGAACTTAATAAACCGTTGCAATGAGGCGATATCACTAAAATCTTGCAGTTGAGGTTGGATAGCACCTTGAATGAAAAGTACTTGCGTCTCTCTTAATTCTCTTGGTGCAAGGAGTTGAGCCAAGTTACGGGCAATTTCTTGAGCCTGTCCCGGTTTACAGTTCAAACTTAGGCCTGGTCGCTGCTGCATCAGTTCATACTCAAGACCTGACTGTTTTAAATATGAGGTGACTTTTGTCAAGGTATGTAAAACGGGGAACCAGAGAAAGAATCTGCCTGCTTCCCCAGTCTCGCAGCGCACAATATTATGACAAGCACAAGTATTGGACAGAGGACATCTTTGGCTCATTGTTAACTACCTTGCTCAACCCGATTGATTTTAGTGTTCCCCTTAAACTTCTTGTAAAAAATGAATCACACTTCAAGTAGATGAAGATTTGATGAGAATTAAAAAGTTAACTCACCGTTAGCGTAATCAACTTGGATTAAGAGAAATTATCCAGCAACTGGTGATAGAAATGATTGATTTATATTTAATTAATGTGACCTACTTCTTACCAGGCACGACTGAATCCATACCAAGCTGTCATGAAGTCAATTATTAACATACCATTCATAATTGTTGCTATTAATAAAATTACTGATGAAAGCCAATATTTTTGTAATATTTTGAAAATTATTAATCCTAGTCCAATGGGAATCGAGAGCAAACTCCAACATAAAAATATCAAATATATTATTGTGAATTTTCTAACTAGTTCCGTTAAATATAATGTCATAAGCTCACCAAATAATCTCATTAAAACATCTTCATGAAAGAAAATTAATCCCAATATAAAAGTTGGAATACATAAAAACAAAAAAAATACCTCGATACTTTTAACTCTTTTCACGAAGATGTTTCCTATTTGAATTCACGTCGTGCTGCTGCTAAAATGAGGCGTTGTTCAGCACGTGCGATCGCCTGATATGTCCGCTCGATCGCTTCGGGTTCCACAGAAATGGAAGTTATCCCCCATTCCACTAAGCGATCGATAATTTCTGGATACAGAGCTGGTGCTTGACCGCAGATTGAACAAGGTATGCCAGCACTTTTAGCCATATGGATCAATTGAGCGATCGCACTCATAACTGCTGGATGACGTTCATTAAATACTTTTGCTAACTGTCCTTGTTCCCGATCGACTCCTAGCAATAATTGGGTCAAGTCATTTGTACCAATGGAAATTCCTGCTACGCCAGCTTTGACGTATTCTGGCAATAAAAACAACACACTCGGTACTTCTGCCATCATCCACAATTCAAATTCTGCTACCTGTGTTAAAAAAGCTTGCTCGACTTTGCGGCGACAAAACACAAATTCTTCCACAGTCCGAACAAAAGGTAGCAGCAAATTGATATTGCTGTAGCCAGATTGCTGTACGCTTGCTAAAGCTTTCAGTTCCAACTCAAACACAGCCGGATTTCGTAGATAGCTAAAGGTGCCGCGTTCACCTAACATCGATTGTGGAGAGGATTGTAAACTATCACTCAATGATGGCAAATCTGCCGATCGCCAATCTAAAGAACGATAAAAAACTGGTCTTGGTGCAAAGGCTTGAGCAAACTCCATAATTTGCTCAGACCAACGCTCTAACAATTCTGCTTGACGCCCGCTTAATATCCAACTATTAGGATGTTGTCCATCTAATATATTTAGTATCATCAATTCTGAGCGCAGCAATCCTACTCCGTCCACAGGTAAGCTTTTTACTTGCTCTATCAAGCTGGACTGACTCAAATTAACCAGCAATTTGGTAGCAATCATAGGTAGATCAGAAGTAAGAGTGGGAGAGGGGACCGAAAAGGGTTTAAAGGAAAGATTGGTTCGTGTACCCCTCTGCTCCTCTGCTTCTGTGCTACCCTGCTCTTGTTCCACTTTCCCACTCTCCCACTCCTTTGAGTCTCCTTTGATCCGATAAATTTCTCCTCGATCGCCATCAAGCAAAAGTCGTTCGCCAGTTTGAATTAAGCTTGTCGCTGATGTTGCATTTACTACTGCTGCAATCCCTAATTCTCTGGCTAAAATTGCAGCGTGGCTAGTTAATCCTCCATGTTCAGTGATAATACCACCAACTTGTTGCAATAATGGTAACCAATCAGGCGTAATTGTTGGGACTACTAAAATTACTCCTTTTGGGAGTTGTTCGGGTTTTTGCTGAGAATCGATCATTACTAAAGCATTTGCCACAGTACGTCCTCCTGCGGCTGGTAGTCCCCTGATGAAGTATACGTGGGGGATTGTTTGGGGACTAGTTACTTGTGTTAAATAGAGCTTGCCTGATGTGGTTTGGCTAGTGATAGTCCATTTAACGGTGAAAGTTTTACCAAGTTCAGTTACTAATTGAGTTCCTAGGCCAATTATTTGTTGTAAGTATTCTGGTTGTAAAGCGTACTGTTTTTGTTGGGTTTCCTGAAGTACGTAGGTAACCAGACAAGTTTCCTCTGGTGTTAGCGCTGAGTCTATCAGAGGTTGGGAAAAATTTGTAGGGGAAGCACCGTTAACATCATAAGCCAGCATTTTATTGCCGAGCTGTTGCTCTAGAATTGCTCCAGTTTTATTTTGAATGTAGTAGACATCTGGCAGTACTTCGCCTTGAGCGATCGCAATTCCTAATCCCCAGGTGGCTTCAATTTCCCAACCAGAGGAGTTGGCTTTGAGTAAGCCGCTGGCGATCGTATTTTCCACAGGTTGCACCAAAACTGCCAGATTAATTTGTTGCAGGTTAACTCCTGTGTGTTGCCAATACAATAAACTTCTGGCACGAAATATTTGACTCCAGGTACGTTTTAATGCTGTGGCGATCGCGTCCTCTTGGCAATAACAAAATACCGACTCTAATAACCCAGATATATTTCCCCTCGATTGTGTAGTATCTGCTACTGATAAACTAGGTCGAAAAATCAAACAGCTAGTTTGCCATTCTCTAGCTGCTGTGAAAATTTTACTCACCCACTCCTGTGGCACAGTTGCAGTGAGAATTTCTTCGCGCAAACGGCCAGCTACTTGCTGAAGTTGACGCCAATTACTCACATCTAGGTGTAATGAAGAATAAGGTAAATCAGCAACTAATGATTCTGAACTGTTGAGATTTTCTAGAAATTGCCGCAAAGCTTCTGCCGAAACCACAAAACCAGGCACCACCGGATAGCCACGCTGGATAATTCTGCTTAAGTGAAACGCTTTGTCACCTACTTTGGCGCGGTCTTGTAGTTTAATTTGGTCTAGCCAGTAGAGTTTTTCCACTCAATTTGTTAGTTGTCAGTTATCTATTCGTAGCCACAGGCATTCCTTATTTAAGAATCAAAACCTATATTTATTGACCAAAATAATATCTTATTGAAATATAATCCTCATCAAGGGTCTAAAATCGGATAATCCTTGAGTACCCACCTGATTGTATTCTGAATTCTGCATTGTTCTTATAAGCGACCAATGGGTGGCGCACCACCCGCTACAAATCAAAGAAACACTTTGTTCCCCACTCCCTACTCCCGACTCTTTACTACCCATGTTTCTTAAAAGCTATATTACCAATTAATGTAGTAAATATAATTATCCATAGCAGAACCAACCTTGCCAAACACTTACTATCTTGCAACTAATGATTGGTTGAATGTTAGCTTCCGGCTATGCATCGCATTGCTGATTGGAGGAATTATCGGCTGGGAACGGGAAATTAGGCGTAAACCAGCTGGTTTAAGAACTCATATGCTGGTAAGTTTGGGTTCAGCCTTATTCACCATCATACCTCTGCAAACAGGTGAGCTACAGACCAGTCCCGATGCCCTCAGCCGCGTGATTCAGGGGATTGCAACTGGCGTGGGATTTCTGGGTGCTGGAGAAATTGTGCGTCAATCTTCCCAACCATCACAGCAACTTGAAATTCACGGACTCACATCAGCAGCAGCTATTTGGGTTTCTGCTGGTTTGGGAATTGCTGCCGGCTGTGGTTTATGGCAGTTAGGATTAATCGGTGGCGTCCTCACTTTTTTGGTTCTCAAGGTTTTTAAAAGGTTAGAAAAGCGTGATTATTGATTAGTTATATAATATTTTAATAAAAATTATGCCTAGTAAATATAGAGCCATTGAGCTTCCTAATTTACCTTCATCCCAAATGCTTAATCAGGGAATACCAGATAACCAATTATATGAATTAGAGAGCTATCAAAATGTACATTTATCAAATTGCCAGCTTGAAGGAGCTAGAGGAGTAGATTTTCAGTGTGCCTACTTTGATAAAGTTAAAACTATAAATACTTCTTTTAAAAAGCTTTCCTTATAAGATATTAGAATTAGTGGAAGTGATTTTGCTAATACTGAATGGGAAGAAAGTTCACTTAATAGACTTGAGTTTATAACTGTAGACTGCTGGGATTTAAAGCAATAAAATCCAGATTAAGAAATGTAATTTTTAAAGGCTGTCAAGGCCAATTTTCACAGTTTAATTTTGTATTATTTCTCCTGCCTTGACAAAAAGAATTTGTGAAGATTTCAACCATTGAGAATCAAAAGAACCCAAATGAGTAGTAGTAATCAAAGTTTGAAAGCGGTCTTGAATCGCATCAAGCAGTTGATTTTGGCGAGATAAATCTAGTTCGGCCAGTACATCATCAAGTAACAGCAATGGCGACTCTTTAACGACTTCTTCAATTAATTGTAATTCTGCTAATTTTAAGGCTAAAACAAGCGTTCGTTGTTGACCTTGAGAACCGTATTGACGAGCGGGTGTCTGGTTAATGGTTAATTCTATTTCGTCGCGATGGGGGCCCACAAGGGTAGTGCCTTGGTGCAGTTCGGCTAGGGTTCGCTGTTGAATTTTTGCTAAAAATGCTTGTTGGACTTGTTCTGGTTGGTTATCTTCTAAAGGAATATTAGGCGCGTACTTGATTTGCAGAATTTCGGTACTACCGCTGATGCTGGCGTGCCAAGCTGTAGCGATGTGAGCCAATCGCTGTATAGCGCGATCGCGGCGTCTAATTACCCGCGTACCTGTGGTAGCTAACTGTGCATCCCACAAAGCGAGTTCTGAGTTCTGAGTGCTGAGTACTAACTCTTGATTGTTTTTTAAAAAAGCATTGCGCTGGCGTAACACATGGTTATACTGCTGCAAAATGTAAGCATAAACTGGTTCGAGTTGAATCAACAGGGTATCTAACCAATTGCGGCGACCTTCTGGGCCGCCGCGTACTAGTTCTAAATCCAAGCTGGAAAATTGTACGGCGTTGAGAACGCCGAGAAAATCCATTTGACGGCGTACAGATTCGCCATTGAGAGCAACACTACGACGGCCATTGCGGCGGAGGGTTAAAGTCAGATCGCTGGCGCCTGTTTGTCGCTCAAGATGAGCATGAATTTGGGCTATGGCTTCCCCTTCCCTAACAAAATCGCGATCGCGTGCCATACGATGCGATCGCAATGTCGCTAACAACTCCACCGCCTCCAACAAATTCGACTTTCCCTGAGCATTATTACCTACCAAAATTGTTTTGGCAGCCGTGAAATCAACCTTCTGGTCTTGATAATTACGAAATTGTCTCAGATGTAGAGTTTTCAGGTACATAGCGAAAAGTTAGGAGTGGGGAGTTAAGAGTTAACAGTCAGGAGTGAGGGATTTTGAGTTTTGAATGCAAAATGTTCTTCAACTCCTAACTCCTATTAAGTTTTGAGTTTTGAATGCAAAATGTTCTTCAACTCCTAACTCCTAAATCCTCACTTTTCACACAGCCTTTTTACCCATAACGCGTAAGAATATCTTCTCTAATTCAATCCACACAAACATTAAGGCACTGAAGCCAATACAAACTCCTAATTCTTCTAGAGTCAGGAATTGAGTGCCAAAGAAGTCTCGCAGAGGTGGGACGTAAACTAGCATTAACTGTAAAATCGTAGTCACAACAACAGCCGCTAGTACGAATATATTAGAGAAGGGATTCATTTCGATGGTCAGTCGGTTGTTAGAGCGAATGGCGATCGCATGACCCATTTGGGCGATACACAAGGTAGTAAATACCATCGTCTTCCAAGAGTCAGGATTTCCCGGATAACCAGCGGCATGGGTGTGTTGATAAGCCCACCACATCAAGGCAATGGTGATAATGGCAAATATTATACCAATGCGAATCATGTAAGAACCCAATCCCCTAGCAAAAATGCTTTCGCGGGGACTAAAAGGGGGACGTTTCATCACATCTGGTTCCGGGGGTTCCACAGCTAATGCTAGGGCTGGCAAACCATCCGTTACCAAGTTCATCCACAAAATTTGCAAGGGGGTCAGGGGAACGCCTCCCAAACCGATTAAGGGGGCGGCGGCAATTGTCAGAACTTCGCCGATGTTACTGCCCAGGATGTATTTAATAAAGCGGCGGATATTGGTGTAAACTACTCTACCTTCCTTGGTGGCGCTGACAATGGTAGCAAAGTTATCATCAAGTAACACCATATCGCTGGCTTCTTTGCTCACATCCGTGCCAGTAATCCCCATTGCAATACCGATATCAGCTTGTTTGAGGGCTGGGGCATCGTTGACGCCATCACCCGTCATCGCCACAAATCTGCCCCGGCGTTGCAGTGCTTGGACAATTCGCAGTTTGTGTTCTGGGGAAACCCTGGCATAGATACTCACCAAGTCAACATTTTGCTCTAATTCCTGGTCACTCATCCGCTGCAACTCTTGACCTGTGAGCAGGCGATCGCCTTCTTGGGCAATTCCCAAATCAGTGGCGATCGCTCGCGCTGTTAACTGGTGGTCACCAGTAATCATAACTGGGCGAATTCCTGCTTCCCGACACTCTTGCACAGCCGCCCTGACTTCTGGACGTGGCGCATCCAGCATTCCTACCAATCCCAGCCACACCAAATCGTGTTCGGATGTCTCGTCTGAACCTTCTGGTGGGATCTGTGCGAGGGGTTTGTAGGCAAAACCTAGCACCCGTAAACCTTTGCTCGCCATTTTGTCATTTTCTGCCAGAATTTTCTGACGTTGTTCTTCGCTTAAAGGCGTTGAGTGATTACCTAAATAAACCTGAGTGGAACGTCCTAAGATTAATTCTGGCGAACCTTTGGTAAACATTAAGTAACGTTCAGATTGTAAAAAATTAGCGATTGCTGGGTCAACGGCATTCAAAGACCCTTCACCTGTGGCGATTTCCTGCACTTGAGAAATCACGCTCATCCGTTTGCGTTCGGACGAGAAAGGAAACTCCCCAACGCGGGGTAACTTACTATTCCACTGTTCTTTTTCGATTCCTGCTTTCCCCGCCAGGGTGACTAATGCTCCCTCTGTGGGATCTCCCAAAATCGCCCATTCTCCTTTTTCTTTTTGCAGGACTGAATCATTACAAACGGCACAGGCTACTGACAAAGCTGAGATTTCTGGCGAGTCTTCTAAGGAAATTTTTTGAGTATCTAAGAGAAAATCTCCTGTGGGAGCATAACCTTCTCCAGTGACGCGAAAAGTTTTGTCATTGGTGAAAAGCGACTGCACCACCATTTTATTTTGAGTTAGGGTGCCGGTTTTATCAGAACAGATGGTAGTGACAGAACCCAGTGTTTCCACTGCTGGCAGTTTGCGAATCAAGGCATTCTGGCGCACCATTCGCTGAGTTCCCAGTGCCAAGGTAACGGTAATTACGGCAGGTAAACCTTCTGGGACAACAGCAACCGCCATACTCAAGGAGACTTCCAAGAGTTCTTGGATATTGCTAAAACCTCTGGCTTGGATGACACCGCCAATAACAACGATCGCCACGAGAATCAAAGAACCCGTAACTAGGACATTACCCAGTTGAGTCATCCGCTGTTGTAAAGGCGTAGGTTCACTTTCCACCGACTGCAACATGGCGGCAATTTTGCCTAATTCTGTTGTCATGCCGGTGTTGGTTACCAGAACCTTGCCTCGTCCTTGGACAACTTCAGTTCCTTGGAACACCAAATTAATGCGATCGCCTAAATCTGTTTCTTCTGGTAAATTTAGTGTTGCCTGTTTGTTAACAGCTTCAGCTTCACCAGTCAGTGCCGACTCTCGCACTTGTAAATTCGACTGTTCGATCAGCCTTCCATCTGCGGCTATCTGCATCCCGGCTTCCAGCAGCATCACATCTCCTGGGACTAGTTCCTTAGCTGCTACCTCCACTAATCTGGCGTCGCGGATGACTCGTACTAAGGGAGAGGTGAGTTTTTTCAAGGCTGCTAGAGCTTTTTCTGCACGGCTTTCTTGAACGTAGCCGAGTATCCCATTGAGGATGACAATTGCTAGGATAGCGATGGTATCTTTAAATGGCACCTCACCAGGCTTTAAGCTGCCCGACTGCCAAGCAATCAAGTCTAAAACCCCAGAAATCAGAGCTACGCCAATCAGCATCAACAACATAATGTTCTTGAACTGATCCAGCAGAATTTCCCAAGCACTACGGCCAGCAGTTTCTTCAAGTTCGTTGGGGCCGTATTTTTGCAACCTTTGTTGAATATCTTCGGGTGTTAAGCCACTGTCTGCGTTACTATCAAGCAGGTCTAGCGCTTTATCAACTTCTAAACTATGCCAAACGGCGGCACCTTCAGGCAGAGAATTAGCAGACATCGTGTAAGTCACAGGAAATGGTTACAAAATTCGATCATAATTTAGTGATGGCTAGAAAACCATCTCCTAAAGTTACATTAAAGCAATATTAAATCTTATGAGTGTAAAGGCGATGCTTTTGATTTGCAAATTTCTCTTCCGTTGACATATGTGTGACATAAATGTGTTATTTCTTACGAAAGAGTTTTTGGAAACACATTCTACTGATAATTGTAAGTAGTAGAAGCCTCAAGTTCGGCTACAGAGGATATGCCACAATTAATTTTAGGCTGCTGTTGTTGAACTTGCATCGAGTTTTTAGCCAAGATGCATGGCACTATTGCATTTCTGGATTTTGAATTTTAGGTCAAGTTGCCAGCCGGGTTTCCGTTTGTAGCAAACTTTTCCAGACAAATTTGGAATTGCTTAAACGTGCTAAACCATTTAATAAATATTTAATATGAGTTTTGTACTCCCCACTTTGACTGCTAGCCAGATGTTTGGTCAAAAAACAATTCGACCGCTTACTGCTGCTACCCTGTGCGGTATTGCTTTCATTAAAGATAGACTGATTGCCATTGACAGTCTTAAAGGGCATCTACTGGAGATCGATCCTACCTCTGACAACAGCAAAATTCTTAATCCACATCAAGTGAAGGAATTTACTGATGTTACTGGTTTAGCGATATGGGAAGACACACTGTGGGTAAGCCGCGACCATAGCGTTTATTTGTGCAACCTGAATGCTTTGGGTCTGGAACATTTCGTGACGTTGCCTTATCCTGCTGACGGCGTTGCTGTTTGGGAAACAACAGTCTACATCACTTGCCAAAGGTTAGGCTACATTCTGATTTTTGACCGGGAAACCCGAAAAGAAATTACTAGGTTTTATGCCCCTGGAGTTGGGGTAGAAAATTTGGCAGTCACCGAGGAAATGTTATGGATTTGCGATCGCACAGAACAAACAGTTTACGCGATGGATAGGGCAACCGGAGAAGTTCAATTTAGCGTTCTGACGCCCTTTGAATCGCCTACTGGCATAGCAATACATCAAGATGGCGATGGCCAAGAAAGTTTGTATGTCGCCTACGCCTCGGAGGAGCCTTATATCCGGGATAACCCAAATGCTGACCCGAATCATGAGCTAACCTACCGCGATCGCACTTTTATTCATCCTCTGTATTATCATTACGAGCGAGATAAGCGTTACACCCTCTCTAATGGCTATCTCATAGAAATGTCCTATGCCGAAGAAATTGCACCTTTAGACGAGGTTTATTTACCCGATGTAGAATGGCGCATTGCCCTACCATCAGAAACTGAGCGTCAAAAGGTGAAACACGTTGAACCTATTGGTATACCCTTCACCGAAGAAGTGATAGATGGTCAACGCGTAGCAGTATTTAAATTTGATGCCCTTACCCCAGGCGAACGCCATATATTTGGTTGGAAAGCTCTTTTAGAAGTTCGCAATATTAAGTATCGCATCACACCCAAAGATGTGGAAGATATAGCCGAACTTTCACCAGAATTGCAAAGCCGCTATCTAGTGGACGACGACGACTTAGCAATGGATACTACCATTGTCCGCCGTGCCGCCAGAGATGCTATTGGTTCTGAAACCAATCTGTTGCGGAAAATGTATAGCATCCGTAATTATGTTTACGATGAGCTATCTTATGGTATTAAACCTTACATTGATACGCCAGATATAGTTTTAGAACGCGGCGTTGGTTCCTGTGGGGAATATGTCGGCGTCTTACTTGCGCTATGTCGTTTAAATGGCATACCCTGTCGCACAGTTGGTAGATATAAGTGCCCCCCCAATGGCGAACACCAAGGCGTACCCTTACAACCTGATTTTAATCATGTTTGGCTGGAGTTCTACGTACCGAATTTTGGTTGGTTACCAATGGAATCAAATCCTGATGATGTCGGTCATGGCGGCCCATATCCCACGCGCTTTTTTATGGGTTTGTCCTGGTATCACATTGAAATTGGTAAAGGTATCACCTTTGAAACTGTAACCAGTCAAGGTGCCAGGTTAACCAAAGAAGATATCCCCATCGGGGATTTGGCGATCAATCATATTCGATTCACAATTCTTAAAGAATTGCCGCCTTTTTGAATTTATTTGGGTATAGCTTTCTGAAGGGCTGATGGTGTCAAGGATGATTTCTAGCGATCGCCTTGGCACTTTGCTACGATTCTCTGGAGTCAATCATGATGTTGAGTTGTCAAAGTCTGCTTAGTCAGTAAAATACGGCGTGATGCGTGACAAACTTGGGAACTCGCGATTGATGTTTTGATTAATCATATCCAGAAAAATTCTTGATATTAAGACTAAAATATCTGTAACGCCTTATTTGACTGGATTAGTTGGTGTGATACACGGAAACTTTGCGTATAATAAATAGTTAGATATCTTAGATTTAAGTAATTCAAGAGCCTTTTTATAGCTACACAGTGAACCAGAAAGCTAAATGTCTCCTGAACAATTGAAGCAACTCCTCAAGCAACACGGAAAGGCAGCAAAAGAATTTGAGAAAGAGGCTATTCAGATTGGTGATGCTTACTTTATTCAGAATTTCAAGTTTTCACGGACGATGCAGCAATCCTTGGATGCGCTTCTAGACCCTAGAAAAAATCTTGATTATGGCATTCCTGATATTCGAGTCTTTGCAAAACCCAAAGGATATTATCTATTCAGTTCTGATGAAGAAGATACAGAGATTGAAATTACTGATTTGCTAGCTTTTGTGCGTGCGATTTATCCAGATAACTATGTTCACTCCACAATGCCGGACTGGTGGACAGAGGAAGATATGCTAAATGAGGCTGAAGTCATGCAGCCGATAGATTTCGCTATCTGGATGTTAGATCATTTTCAACCTGAAGATTCTGAAGAAGAAGCGTTACTGAATACATGGCTAGGCTCCTTAAAATCAGAGTTGGGGGAAGAGATTATTGCCTACAAGCTTGATGATGATGACGATTCCAATTGCGCGTTTGCTCCATACATCTTTGAAGGGGAGCGTTGTATTATTCTGGTTGTCAGGTATTGGAGCCACCTTTGAACCATTCCATGCTGCGGGATGTCTAACAAGCCCAATGCACACCGACCGTATAGAGCATACCTGCTGAGTGTTTGAGGGTGTTTGCAGCGGATGATTGGGGACGTTAACTTGCTTTGCTTCTGGCTTGGGACGTACAGAAAGGTTATTTGCTGTTCTGTGAGTGCGGTTGCTCTTTCAGTCTTGGTATAACCAAGGTATAACTTAAAAATTCATACTTGCAGCTAAGGTGATTATGAAAACTGCAATTTCGCTTCCAGACTCAGTTTTTGAAGAAGCAGAAGCACTAGCCCAGGAGCTAGGGTTGTCACGTAGTGAGCTTTACACAAAAGCGTTAAAAGCTTATTTGAAAAAGTACAACCGCAATCAAATTTTGCACAAGCTGAACCAAGTTTATTCTCAAGAGTCTTCTGAGCTAGATCCAGTAATGGCAAAGATGCAGTTTATGTCTCTGCCTCATGAGGATTGGTAATGTATTGGGGAGAAATTTGGTGGGCAAATCTACCTAACCCAGTAGGTTCAGAATCCGGATATCGTCGTCCTGTCTTGGTAATTCAAGATGATGTTTTTATTCAAAGCCGTATCAATACAGTTATCGTTGTAATCATGACCTCGAATACTCAGTTAGCAGAAGCACCAGGTAATGTGTTATTGCCTCGTGAAGTATCAGGTTTATCTAGAGATTCTGTCGCTAATGTATCTCAGATTTTTCCAGTCGATAAAGCATTTCTTACTGAACGTATCGGTTCACTACCAGACTATTTGCAGGAGGAGGTAGACGAGGGTTTGCGAATGGTGTTGTATCTCTAGCCGCAAGCTAGTTGGCTGAGTTACATATGCCTTAACCGACCTTCAATAACTAACCAATCCCGATCTTGCTTTTTTATTACTTTTTCAGCAAGCCCTACGTACTTACTGATGTACCTTTAAACTAGGCAATGGATAGGATTGAGGTTGCTTGAAATCGGCAAACTCGCAAATAGAATTAAATGGACAAAAGCGGCAGTGAGAGCCAGGGTTTGGGGGGAAAATTTTACTAAAACTACTAGTTTCTTCTTGATATTTTTGTAAATCGTGCTGGTGTTTGTGGGCAATATTCGCCAACTCAAATTTTAATGATTCTAATTCAGTATTATTTATGCTAATTAACTCAGATTTTTTACAAATTTCTAGATTATAAAATGAGGCGACAGCTTGTCTTCCGGGATAAAGATAACGAGCAGCTAATAAATAAACTAAAGCCTGTCGTCGGTCAAAAGCTGATTTTCCAGTTTTGAAATCTAAAATATGTAAAGTGCGATCGCTTTCAATAAAAACGCAGTCCATAGCCGCATATAAGCGAAAGCAAGAATCTTGTTGTTCAACCACAATTGGTTTAGGAAAACCTTCATCGCCAGGAGTTAATTGAATAATATTTTTATCCAACAGCAACGGCGCATCATGATATTTTTTCAAAATTTGCAGCACCCGTTGTCGGACTTGCTCGCTGGAGTTGCCTAATTTTAGTAGCTGTGCAACTTTTTCTACCCCATCTGATTGCTGCAAAAGGTGTCTGTGATTATGAAACTCATAAACGCCTTTTTGGGCAAGTATCCCAATCCGCTGGGGTGCGGTGGCTTTCGCTAATAGTGCTTTGACTTGTGGTTCGTGTTGCCGTGCTTTGATAAACCCCCGTCTCATCTGGCAGTGCCAGCGTTCTTGCCCTGACGCCGGGGCAACTAAAGACCAAAGGTGATAACTGGCAAAAGGTCGATCAGGGGTTGACATTGCTCAGAAACAGTGAGAGAAAGTACGGTGGGAAGAATTATGTTCGACAGTTTCCGCCGAACATAACTTCGGAGGATACTTGCTGCTACACACGCTTTGCGGGAAGCTTTTAATAGTACTGATGATGTACGGGAGCAAGTGGCAAAAATGAGCGCTAGTAGCAATTCCAGCAAGATAAAATTTGGTACCGATGGATGGCGAGGCATTATTGCCGATGACTTTACTTTCCCCAATGTGCGGAAAGTAACAAGAGCGATCGCCAGTTACCTCGAAACAGCCTACACAAAAGATAGACCAGTACTTATAGCCTACGATACTCGGTTTTTAGCCGACCAGTTTGCCCTAACAGCAGCCCAAGTCTTGGCAGATTTGGGTTGGACTGTCAAAATTACCGATCGGGATTGTCCCACACCAGTAATTGCCTACAACGCCCGTCACCTAAATTCCGCTGGGGCGTTAATGTTTACTGCTAGCCATAATCCAGCACCATACTGTGGAATTAAATATATCCCTGATTATGCTGGACCTGCCACTCCAGAGATTACTGATACTATTGTGGCAAATATAGAAAGTGCATCGGATGAACTGCCTAGTAGCAGCCGACCTGATTTAATTTCCACTTTCGATCCAAAGCCAGATTACCTGGAATTTATCTATACCCTGCTTGATGTAGAACGGATTAGGAGCGCTAATTTAAAGGTAAAATACGATGCTCTATATTCTACTTCTCGCGGTTATTTAGATGAAGTTTTGCAACAAAGTGGCACTCAATTAGAAAGTTTCCACACTTGGAGGGATGTATTATTTGGCGGTGGCATGCCAGAACCCAAAGGAGAACAATTAGTTGAGTTAGTGGAAGCAGTAGTGCGCGATCGCGCAGATTTGGGTTTGGCGACAGATGGAGATAGCGATCGCTTTGGTATTGTTGATGAACAAGGAACTGTCCTCACTCCAAATACTGTGCTGTTAGTTTTAGCACGACATTTAATCAAAAATAAAGGGAAAAGTGGCGCCATCGTCCGGACTGTGGCTACAACCCACCTGCTGGATAACTTTGCAGCTAAATATGGGCTGCAAATTTATGAAACACCAGTAGGCTTTAAATACATCGGTGAAAAAATGCGGGAAACTGCTGTACTGATTGGTGGGGAAGAATCAGGCGGATTAAGTATAATTGGGCATATTCCCGAAAAAGACGGTGTTTTAGCCGATATGCTGGTGGCAGAAGCCATCGCCTATGAAGGGAAACCCCTAAGTCAACTGGTGAAAGAAGCGATCGCTGAAGCTGACGGCCCACTTTACAACACGCGCCTTGACTTGCACCTCACCGAGTCTCACAAAACCGCTGTCATCGACTCCTTCACCAAAAATCCACCCACAGAGGTAGCCGGAATTAAAGTCAAGGAAGTCGGGCGCAAAGACGGTATTAAACTCTATTTAGAAGAAGGTAGCTGGGTGTTACTGCGTCCTTCCGGTACAGAACCCTTGGTACGCGTTTATCTAGAAACTAATTCTCCTGAAAAACTCACCCAAATCTCTCAAGAGATGGAAAGTGCCATTGCTAAGCTAGAAGCAGTAGCAGTTTAATTTAGTCAGAGAGACGCGATGAATCGCGTCTGTACAAGAGTTAAGAGTTATGAATTAGGAGTTAAGAGTTGTAAATTAGCAATTCTTAACTTCTAACTAGTCTTAAGAGTGATGAGTTGTGAATTAATAACTCCAAACTTCTAATTCCTAACTCCTCACTCCTAACTTTTATTAAAATATGAAAACTTTAGCTCCTTTGTTGACGATCGTAGTTGTAGCTGTTTGGGTAATGGCGATCGCAATTATTTCAGTTCAAAATGCCACACCAGTATCGTTAAAATTCTTAACATTTCAATCAATACAAATACCAGCGGGTTTAGTTTTAGCTTTTAGTGCAGTTATTGGATTAATCGGCACAGCACTGCTGCAACCATTGTGGAATCTTGGTGGTTATGGACAGGGTAATTCTCGATTAGAAGATGATGCCGAATTTTTTGTTGATGATGAAGATTTTTGAGGGTTGAAAAGCTGTGCAGTACCAAAACATTATTACAATCGAACCGGGGAAGCGAGGTGGCAAGCCTTGTATTCGAGGAATGCGAATTACTGTATACGATGTTTTATCTTATCTTGCCTCTAGCATGACATACGAGGAAGTGCTTGATGACTTTCCTTATTTAACACGAGAGGATATATTAGCTTGCCTAAGCTATGCGGCTGATAGAGAACGGCTATGAATGCAAGCCATACAAGAGATTTTAATTTGTGGATTGAGCAGACAGCACAATTATTGCGATCGCATCGCTGGGATGAAATCGATATCGAACATCTGATTGAAGAGGTTGAAGGCTTGGGCAAAAGCGAACGGCGGGCTATTACCAGTCAATTAACTCGCTTATTATTGCATCTGCTCAAATGGCAATATCAACCCCAGCGTCGCTCAGATAGTTGGCTAGATTCTATCACTGATTCTCGCACCCAAATTGAGTTAGTTATACTCGATAGTCCTAGTCTTAAAAACTATCCTAAAGAGCAACTTGAAGAAAGTTATCAAAGGGCACGTAGGCAAGCAGCCAAGCAAACACAGATGCTAATTTCTATATTTCCAGAAGAATGTCCATATTCTTTAGAAGTAGTGTTAGATGAAGACTGGTTACCAGAAATAAGCGATATTTGATAAGTGTAATTAGTCATTTAGTATTATTAAAATTATTAACATTTTAATCGATTCAAATATTATTCAGTTATTACTGAAGTTGTTGACAAATAGATTATTATAGTTGGATATTTATTGTCTATGGGATATCTATATCTTGCAGTAGACGGTGACGATGTTGGCCGAAAAATCGAGTTTTTCATTACCACAGATCAAATCGAGTCTTTATCAAATTTTTCCAATAATTTCCAATCAGCCATGTTATGGTTGGCAGAAACTCTATCAGATGAGTTCAATGCAAAAATAATATTTAATGCTGGAGATAGCTTACTCGCCATATTGCAATCTGATGCAATATCATTAAGCCAGTTAGAAACTTTAAGAATCAAGTTCGCTAGCTTCTCAAAGGCTACATTATCCTTTGGCATTGGTAATAACTCACGTCAAGCTTATTTTGCATTGAAGTTAGCTAAAGCTACTGGAAAGGATCGAATTGAAATATTTCAGGAATATTCAAATGACGAAACAGTTACTACTTGTCATTCAAAGCGATAATCCGGGACTTTACGTCAATATATTAACGCATTGTATTCAAGTCAAAGGTGTTCGAGATGTTTACTTTGGAGTCAACGAAGGAGCTGTAGGTAAGCTTTCAGAAGTCAAAGATCAAATTAGGAAAATAAAAGATAAGTTTGAAGAACTTTTAATTAATCATAATGAGTATAAAATTGCATATCAATCTCTACTATCCTTAAATCCAATTGAAGAGAGGATTATAAAAATTTTATTTGTAAATCCCGAAGTTTCAATCAAAAATATAAAGAGAAGTTTTCCTGATTTAAATAATTTGATTGTTGATATTTCAGGATGTAATAAGAAAGTTTCTAGTGATATCATATCATCTTATATCCCAAGTGGGATAAAACATGTTTGTTGTTTTGAACTTGATGATAAAGTTTACTCAAAGGAGTGGCGTACAAAGGGTTTAAGTAAAATGTATCATGATATACATCAAGAAATAATTTACTATGAGTATATTGACTTTTCTGAATCTGGAACAACGATAGAAAGTTTTAATCATATGCGTTCGCAAGGACAAGTTATAAAACTTCTACTTGTGGTCTCTATCTTTCTTGGGGTTATGGTTTTTGTCTTAATTCAGCAACAGCAAAGTGTCTTAGCTCAGTACGCTGCGGTTACACTTGCACTGATAACTGGATTAGGTCTTATTAATGATATTTTTGGTATTGTTGATCGCTTAAAGTAGTTCGATAATTACAATTGCCTATCGTCATCAATGATTTGATTAATGTAAAAAATCCGAAATTTTATGTATCTTTAGTAAACCTAGATTTTTCTACGATCGCAATTATCCAAAGCTCACATTTGAGTACAGTAGACAGGCGATCGCAACTGTTTAGTACTAAAATATTAGGCGCAGTCTTGTGGAGATGATTGGTGATGAAAATTAAAGCAGTTATCTGGCAAGAAGACGGTGTATGGTGTGGTTCTGTACCTGCCTTACCAGGATGTCACACTTGGGGAGACAGCTACGAACATTTGTTAGAGATGCTACAAGATGCGATTCAAGGTTGGTTAGAAGTTGCAAGCGAACGAGAAGAACTTGACCCTGATAAAGAGTTGGTTGAAATCTCGCTATGAAAGCAGTTTCAGGTAAAATACTTTGTAAAGTTTTGGAACGGCAGGGTTGGGAATTGAAACGAATTACTGGCAGCCATCACATTTACGCAAAAGATGGTTTTGATGTGATACTTTCTATTCCGGTTCATAGTAATCGAGATTTACCGATTGGAACTTTGAAAAGCATTATGAAAGATGCTGGACTTACTGAAGAAGATTTGGATTAATATCTGGTCTTGAGCGATGTTTACGACGGGCTACGCCTACGCCATTTTTTAAACATCACACAACAGCACCTAAATTTGACAGTTTTGAGTTAGTTTTCCTTCCAAATAATCAATAAATTCGAGAATTTCTGTATCAGTGAGTTGTAAGCGCGATCGCTTGCCATATTTCTGCTGCAAATACTCTCTACCTTGTTCTGGAGTCCAATTTAATTGTGCTAAATATCTGTCAGTTTGAGCTATCAGCACTGTCTGGACTTCTGAAGGCATTGTATTAGCAGATATTTGTATTGGTTCTTGATTTAAATTTTGAATAGAATTAATTTTTAAACTTACTTTCTGTCCTATAGCTTGCCAGTTATTTTCCTTGTGTCCATCCCAACTAACACCTACAGACTGATAAGTAACCGGATCGTAAATACTACAAAAAACCACATTACTATCCCCTGGGCTAACCGAAATAGTCAGTGGATTATGTAGTTGTTGATAATTAAGGACATCCAAAGATAACAACAAACTTTTAGAAAAGTAAGATTCACTTCCTGAACGAATGATATAAGGTTTATCTGCCAAAATATATAAATCATTCTTTTCAACTACTTTAAACTTAGTTTCAACCTTTTTATTGATTTCTATCTTTGTGATTACTCCCGTTAAGGCTCTCTCATAAATTGGGATGCGCCTTTCATCTTCAGATAGCATATACCAACAGTGATCGGTTTCTCTACTAACAAAGACATATTGAGGTTTTGGAATAGCTCCGAATCCTAATTTAACTTCCATATTTTTGAGCGAGTTTTCTTAAATTAATTTCTTTAACAGCAAGCTTTGACGATTTGTACCGTTAAGCCATGAGTTCCTTTATAGATATAATTCCCTAGACAGGAATTAAATTAACATTAAGGCAACCAAAGTTACGGTTTTTTTGTGCATCACTCATAACTTTTCTCAACACAGAGATGTTGAGTATTAACATTGATTTTTTAGACTTGACAAGACTGTACTTTTCTGAAAATAAATATCTTAATATTTCTTAAATATTAGCTAGTTATATTGATGCAGCTTAGAGATTTGAAGAATTTTAGACAATAATTTGGCAATTTAATAATATTTTACAAAATCAGATTAACTTGCTCTCAAGTGGTGTTGGCTAACGAGGGAAAGGTGGGAATTTAATTGCGATCGCTAATTTCAGTCGTTTTTGCAACAGATGGCTGCATATACCTCTGTCTAACCTTGACACTGCGTCCTAATCCCCTGAAAACGCCTCCTATGAGAATCAGTTAATTGTATGAAAACCATTTAAAAAAGGGAATTTGAGGTTTTTGTATTTTGTAACTATTTTTATAAAAATAGTTATTTAAAAAACTTTATTTAGGATTTTTAGGTTTATATAAGTTTTTTAAGCTAATAAAACCCTAAATAAAGGTATTTAAAGTATCTAGCGCCAAATAACAACGTTTTACAGATTCAGACCCACTTTCTTTTCTATGTAATTTGCACAATAATGACAACCACAAGACCTCACGCATCGCCGTCTCAGGCAAGGTGAAGGCAAACGTTTGAGCCACAAGTTTGACAAAAAGCTATAAGAGGCAAACAACAGTGAAACTAGCAGTCTACGGAAAAGGTGGTATTGGCAAATCCACAACTAGCTGTAATATATCCGTCGCCCTAGCTAAACGTGGCAAGAAAGTGCTGCAAATTGGCTGCGACCCAAAACATGACAGCACCTTCACCCTGACAGGGTTTTTGATTCCCACAATTATCGACACTCTTCAAGAAAAGGATTATCACTACGAAGATGTCTGGCCGGAAGATGTAATCTACAAAGGCTACGGCGGTGTTGATTGCGTAGAGGCTGGTGGGCCACCTGCGGGTGCTGGATGTGGCGGTTATGTAGTTGGCGAAACAGTGAAATTACTTAAAGAACTCAACGCTTTTGATGAGTACGATGTAATTTTGTTTGACGTTCTCGGCGACGTAGTTTGCGGTGGATTTGCAGCACCACTCAACTATGCAGATTACTGCCTGATCGTTACTGACAACGGCTTTGATGCTTTATTTGCTGCTAATCGCATTGCTGCTTCAGTCCGGGAAAAAGCACGAACTCACCCATTGCGTTTAGCTGGGTTAATTGGCAACCGCACCTCGAAGCGCGACTTAATTGAAAAATATATAGAAGCTGTGCCAATGCCAGTTCTAGAGGTTTTACCTTTGATTGAAGATATCCGCGTTTCTCGTGTTAAAGGTAAAACTTTGTTTGAAATGGCAGAGCAAGATCCTTCCCTGGACTACGTTTGCGATTATTATCTCAACATCGCCGACCAAATTTTGGCGCGTCCGGAAGGTGTTGTACCTAATGACTCACCAGATCGCGAATTGTTCTCTTTGTTGTCCGATTTTTATCTAAATCCGGGTAAACCCCAGGTTCCTAATTCAGAAGAGGAACTAGACTTGATGATTGTATAAATCACCAAGTTCTCAGGATGGGGGACAATAACATGGCATTCTTTCACAGCTTTACAGATTCATTAAAGCAGAAGTGGTTGCAATTTTTCCAGAACAATCGGGATTGGATTACCCTGCACATGGAAGTGGAATCGGTGTACACACCTGATGGCGGGAAGCGACCACCTTCTTACCTCATCCTGGGAGTAGTTAACGCTCTAGAACCAAAGTTAGCGCAATTAATGTTGCCCTTTGCCAAGCTTAATCCTGATGCTGATACGCTGATTGAAGTGCTGGATTTGCATTTTGACCCAGATTTTGCTCTTGGAAACCGCTATCAAATCAGCCCAGAAATAGACAGATACGTAGAAGAAGCAGCAGCTGTAATTGATGAAAAGCCTGAAGATGAAACATTGACCCATTCCCATACAAATGGCTTTGAGTCGATGGCCGTATCTCAAAAGTTCACAATGGTCGATTCTGATGATGAAAATCTGGCGTTAAGCGAGTCAGAGGAAAGTGAAAATGGCTTTGGTGATATTTCTTTATCTAACGACGAAGATTTAAAAGATGAGTCCCTCCAAATCTCTAGTGTAGAAGCAGATGAGTTTGGGGAAATTACCTTCGATGCAACAACAGCCGCAATAGAAGTAAAGCTGGATGACCAGGCACTTGAAGATAGTCCACTAGACGAGAATGCTTTTAGTGACGTGTTGTCAGATGTCTGGGGTGATGAAACATCACTGCAAAAGGCTGAAGAAAATAACGATTTGTTAGGGGAAGAACTGCCAGCTGGCGTTTTTGATGAATCCGAAATTGCCCGTCTCTTCCCCAACGCTTAATTACTAAGTTAGGAGTAAAAAAAGTTAACAGAGACGCGATTAATCGCGTCTGTACAAGAGTTAAGAGTAGAAACGCGATTAATCCTTGTCTGTACAAGAGTTAGTAATAAAAACTGATAATTCACAACTCATAACTGATAACTGATAACTGAATTACTCCTAACTGGAAAAATCAAGGGGAGAAAAAACCAAAATGACTGTCGCTCAACAACCAGAAGCTTTAAACTTTGAGTGTGAAACTGGGAATTACCATACCTTTTGCCCAATTAGCTGCGTGGCGTGGTTATACCAAAAAATTGAAGATAGTTTCTTTTTGGTGATTGGGACAAAAACTTGTGGCTACTTCCTGCAAAATGCGATGGGGGTGATGATTTTTGCTGAACCCCGCTATGCAATGGCAGAGTTGGAAGAGGGGGATATTTCGGCACAACTGAATGATTATGAAGAGTTGAAGCGGTTGTGCTTGCAAATTAAACGCGATCGCAATCCTAGTGTAATCGTCTGGATTGGCACCTGCACCACCGAAATTATCAAAACAGATTTGGAAGGTTTAGCGCCGAAGCTGGAATCTGAAATCGGTATTCCCATCGTTGTCGCCCGTGCAAACGGTCTAGATTACGCCTTCACCCAAGGAGAAGACACCGTGTTAGCAGCAATGGCTAACCGTTGCCCTGATAAGGCTCCTGTGGCGGAAACAGAGAAGAGCGAACGGAATGCGATCGCTAAATTGCTAAACTTCGGTAAGAAGAAAGAAGATGTAGCCCAAGAAGAATCTGAGTACGTAGATCACCCACCCTTAGTTCTCTTTGGTTCCCTTCCTGACCCCGTAGTTACTCAGTTAACCTTGGAATTGAAGAAACAAGGCATTAAAGTTTCCGGCTGGCTACCTGCAAAGCGCTTCACTGAACTGCCAGTACTGGAAGAAGGGTATTATGTCGCTGGTGTCAATCCCTTCCTCAGCCGCACAGCTACAACTTTAATGCGCCGCCGCAAGTGTAAACTCATCGGCGCACCGTTCCCCATTGGCCCCGATGGTACCCGGGCTTGGATTGAGAAAATCTGCTCGGTGTTCGGTATTACTCCCAAGGGTTTGGATGAACGGGAAGCACAAATTTGGGCAGGTTTGGAAGATTACGTCAAACTGATTCGCGGTAAGTCTGTATTCTTCATGGGTGATAACTTGCTGGAAGTTTCCCAAGCACGATTCTTAATCCGTTGTGGGATGACGGTTCACGAAATTGGCATTCCTTACATGGATAAGCGCTATCAAGCTGCTGAGTTGGCGCTTTTAGAAAAAACTTGCCAGGAAATGAATTCACCCCTGCCAACGATTGTTGAGAAGCCGGATAATTACAATCAACTCCAGCGGATTTATGAGTTGAAACCAGATTTGGTAATTACTGGTATGGCTCATGCAAATCCGTTGGAAGCACGCGGTATTAATACAAAATGGTCTGTGGAGTTCACCTTTGCTCAAATTCACGGCTTTACAAATGCGCGTGACATGTTGGAGTTGGTGACTCGTCCGTTGCGTCGGAATAATAATTTGAAAGATTTGGGTTGGGAGAAGTTGGTGAAGGAAGAAGCGAAGATTTAAGATTTGAGTTTTTATTGGGCAATACCATAAGACTATATGAGTGGGGGCGAACTTTTGGGTTCGTCCTTTTTTTTACGAACCGCAGAGGCGCAGAGGACGCAGAGAAAGAATTGAGAATAGTTTAGGACTTACACAAAAACTCTCTGAAATTCTTATTTCTTTGTGCCCTTTGCGTCCTTTGCGGTTCGTTTTTTCATAATCTTGTGTAATTGGATCAATCCATTGGTAAATTCGTGTTATTCTTCGCAAATGAATCTGACCTTTGAACTCAGGTTGTAAATATGCTCCTGGGTTAGAAGTAAGCAAAAGGTTAACATATTTTTGAATACGAGAACGGATAATTCTAGCCCCTTCTTGGAAGCGGCGAAGTGCTGTTTCATGTTCCTCTAATTCTAAATAGCAACGTGCTTCAGCTAGGTAGGCTAAAGATAAAGTTAGCAAATACTCATCAGCAATTTGGCTTTTTTGCTCAATTTCGATATCAGTATATTCAGTGTAAATATGTTCTGCTTGTAAGAAACGATTAATAGCTTGCAGGGCACTGCTTCTATCGAGATTTTATAAATTCAGTTTCGTAGTTGAAGCATTTGCAGAAATTCCCTTAATACAGGCGCCATATCTTCTTCCCGCCACACTATAGCCGTTTCTACTAATGGTGTTTTCTCCTCAAAACTGCGATAAACTACACCAGTTCTCTGAAGATTTTGCAATGAAGATGGTACGATCGCAATTCCCATTCCCGCTGAAACTAACCCGATAATTGTCTGCATTTGAATCGCTTCTTGAGTCACTTTAGGGCTAAAATTTCCTTGCTGACAAAGACTCACAATTTGGTCGTAAAGTCCAGATCCTAAATGGCGAGGAAACATGATAAAGTTTTCATTGATTAGCGATCGCACTGAAATTTTTTCTTGTTCAGTTAAGAAATGAGTTTCCGCTAAAGCCACAATTAAAGTTTCTTGCTGAATGCATTTTTGATTGAGTGTGTTATCTTCCAATGGTGGATGAGCAAAGCCTACATGAATGCGATTTTCTTGTAGCGATCGCTCTTGCTCAGTTGTAGTTAATTCTTGTAAAATTAACTCTACTTCTGGAAACTGTTCTCGAAATTGTCGCAAAATTACAGGAAGCAAATTATAAGTTACCAAACTGGTAAACCCAATTCGTAATTGTCCCTTTTCACCTCTGCCAATTTTTTGAGTTACCTCTATTGCTTTTTGGAGTTGAGCTAAAAGTTGATAAGCTTCTTGCAAAAATACTTGTCCTGCTTCCGTTAATTGCACCTGTCGCTTAGTTTTGCGGTGAAACAGTTCTACTCCCAATTGCGCCTCTAGTTGCTGAATTTGCTGACTTAAGGGCGGTTGAGCGATATGCAGTCTTTCAGCAGCTCTACTGAAGTGCAGTTCTTCAGCCACAGCGATAAAGTAGCGCAGATGTCGCAATTCCATTTTTTTTAGAGAATTTGCGATAAAAATTTGCGTGTTCTTTCTTCTTTAGGGTTACTGAAAAATGTCTCAGGTGTAGCTGACTCGACGAGAGTACCGCTATCCATGAGAATAACTCGGTCGGCGACTTCGCGGGCAAATCCAACTTCGTGGGTGACGACTACCATTGTCATTCCATCACGGGCGAGACTTCGCATTACATCCAATACTTCCCGTACCATTTCTGGGTCTAAGGCTGAGGTGGGTTCATCAAACAACATAATTTTAGGTTGCATGGCTAAAGCACGAGCGATCGCCACCCGTTGCTGTTGTCCCCCAGATAACTGTCCTGGATATTTGTGTGCTTGTTCTAAAATGCCTACTCTTTCTAGTAGTTTCATCGCCAATTCTTGAGCTTGTGTTTTTGGCGATCGCCTTACCCAAACTGGTGCCAAAGTTATATTTTGCAGCACTGTCAAATGGGGAAATAAATTAAACTGTTGAAATACCATTCCGACTTCTCGGCGAATTGCTTCTATATTTCGCAAGTCATGACTCAAAGTAATACCATCAATTTCAATTCTTCCTTGCTGGTATTCTTCTAAAGCATTGAATGTGCGAATAAAAGTAGATTTCCCAGAACCAGAAGGCCCCATTAAAACTACAACTTCTTTGCGATTTACTGTTAAACTTATACCTTGAAGAACGTGGAATTTAGCATACCACTTGTGAACATTTTCAGCAATAATTATCGGTTTTTGTTCTGTCGACACAGATTTGCACCTCCGAATTTTTTAGTAAGCTTATAGAGTAATGAACAATTACTGAGGTTAATTTTTTAAAATCTCCTGACTACTGATTTAACTGTTTTTCTAAGCGCCGAGAAGCCAGCGACATTGAGTAACAAAATACCCAGTAAATTAATCCAATAAATAAATAAACTTCTGCATAGCGACCCAGAAATTCTGGCTGTGCCAAGATAGAACGGGCAATACCTGTGAGTTCTACTAATCCGAGCAAAGATAAAAGTGAAGTATCTTTAAATAAGCTAATAAATTGACCAACGAGCGCAGGAATCACCGCACGTAAAGCTTGAGGCAAAACAATTAATAAAACAACCAAAGCTGTATTTAATCCTAATGCTTTGGCAGCTTCAATTTGTCCTTGTGGAATTGATTGAAGTCCACCGCGTACATTTTCTGCCATGTAAGCAGCACTAAATAATATCAATCCAGCAATTCCTCGCAATACCCGATCTAAACGTACATCTGCTGGCAAAAATAAGGGAAGCATTACTTGAGCAAGGAACAAAATCCCAATCAATGGGACTCCCCTAACGATTTCAATATATAGGATAGAAAACCAACGCACGACGGGTAAATCACTTGTCCGCCCTAAAGCTAGTAAAACCCCAATGGGAAAGGAAAGCACAATACTAATTGCTGCCATTAGTAGGGTAAGTAGTAAACCATTCCATAAATTTGTCGGTACAGATTGCAATCCAAATCCACCGCCAATTAGCCACAGAATGATGGGGAAAGATAATACCCATAATAGAGAAAGCCAAGGAGCTAGTACTTCAGAAAAGTTCCTTCCAACCCCAAAACCTGCAAATATTAAAACTGCAATTAATAGTAACTGTATGCGGGATATGAAATCGAGTGGTAAAATAACCAACAAAACACCGACTATGAACGTAAAAAAAATAATTACACGTCTTGTTAACTGTTGCTTGCTAAAAAATACACCCGCAGTTATAGCGCTTAAAATCGCAGCGATCGCCAGCACAATCCAAGCTCGCCAATATAGCGTTTGAGGGAACCTACCAACTAAAAATAAAGGTAAATTAACCTGAATTACTGCCCATTGCGCTTGAGTCGTTGCCCAAGTTATCACTCCTCGTACTATCCAAAACAAAAATACCAAACACACAACAGTTAATAAGCTGTTGTACCAAGTACTGAATAGGTTTTTATGCAACCAAGTCAATTGTTTGTTAGTCATTAGTCATTTGTTTTTCTTTGCATCTTTGCGTCTCCCTCATTTACCTTATCTCCTGTTATCTCTCTTTAATTTGCACGGTGCGATTAAATAAATTCATGACTAGAGAGATACTCAAACTCAAAATCAGATAGGTAACCATAATCAGTAATATTACTTCTACAACTCTCCCTGTTTGGTTAAAAGTGGTGGAGGCGACAAAATAAATATCAGGGTAGCCGATGGCGATCGCTAAGCTGGAATTTTTTGTCAAGTTCAGATATTGACTCGTCAACGGTGGAATAATTACCCGTAAGGCTTGGGGAAAAATCACCAGTCGCATTACCAACCCTGGTTTTAATCCTAGCGATCGCCCTGCTTCCCATTGTCCCTGAGGTACTGATTGAATTCCACCTCGGACAATTTCCGCAATAAACGCACCTGTGTAAAAAGTTAATCCCAACAACAAAGCTGAAAACTCTGGTGATACAGTAAACCAAGGAAGTTCTAAGCCATTTTGGCTAACGCCAATAAAACCCCAAAAAGATATTTTATTTTCTGTTTTCGGAAAACTGAGGAAAACAGCAAAGTACCAAAATAATAATTGCAGCAGCAAGGGCGTATTACGGAAAATCTCCACATAAATCATAGTGATATTCCGCACTAGCCAGTTTTCAGAAAGTCGGGCGATACCAGCTGTGATACCCACAATTGTAGTGAGAAAAATTCCTGCGATCGCCACCCGCAACGAGTTAATTAACCCCACCCATAAAGCTTGGGTGTATGTATCAGTTGGGTTGTAGTTAATCGGCTTTTCACCAATCTCAAAAGAAGCTTGTTGGTTGAGGAAATAAAATCCAAACTGAATGCCCAATTGCTGCAAATTACGGTTAAGATTTTGCCACAGTATTACTACTACAAGTGCTGTGAAAAATACTGCAATAAATTGCCCAGCAATTCTCCAAAAACGGTAGTCATTAGTCATTAGTCATTAGTCATTAGTCATTAGTCATTAGTCATTAGTCA
>NZ_CAWUDO010000028.1:0-88368 GCF_963920935.1 Nostoc sp. CCY 9925
CGATGCAACTCAATTGCAGGGCGATGCAACTCAATTGCAGGGCGATGCAACTCAATTGCAGGGCGATGCAAGACAATTACCAATTAAGAGACTTGTGTATACACCGTAGACCCCTAAGGGGAAGGGTAAAAAGCTTTTTGGTATGGTAAGCGATCTAATTCAAACATGCGCCCTTTCCCTTCCCCCTTGTTTTATTTATCTGAAAAACCCTGTAAGTCCAAAAATCAAATCGGATTGCAATAGTTAGAAGATAAATATAAAGTTTTATTTGCCAGAAGTGCTTCTGCTGTTTGGCAATCTAGGGGCTGGGAGAACAGGTAACCTTGACCGAATTCGCATCCTAGTTGCTGTAACCATTGAAGTTGCTGTGGTGTTTCAATACCTTCTGCAATAACATTTAATCCAAGTTGATTGCTCAAAGCAATAATGGTACTGACAACTTGGTAATTACGGTTTCCTTCCTGCATCTGACTCACAAAGGAGCGATCGATCTTCAAATTATCGGTGGGTAAGCGATGAAGATAATTGAGTGATGAATAACCAGTACCAAAATCATCAATACTAATCTGAATTTTTCTAGCTTTTAACTCAGTTAATAAATCAATTGTCTTACTGATATTCTCAATGAGCATACTCTCAGTAATTTCTAGGGCTATGGAATCCCCTGTTAAACTTGTTTGAGCGAGGATGCGATCGATGTCTTCAATTAAACTGCGTTGGCGAATATTTTGAGCAGAAAGGTTAATACTAATCTTCAGCGGCAAATGAGTAGTAAAGCTTTTTTTCCAGTTTGCCAGTTGTTGACAAGCTGTGTAAAGCATCCAGCGATCGATTTGCACAATTAACCCGGTTTCTTCGGCGATGGGAATAAATTCCCTCGGCAAAACAAACCCACGAGTCGGGTGTTGCCAGCGCAGCAATGCTTCAAATCCAATCAACCGGCCTGCTTGGGGTTGGCTTTGGGCGCCGTAGGCATCACCAAGGATATCAACAATCGGCTGGTAATAAATTACAAACTCTTCTCGTTCCAGAGCTTTGCGAATATCGGTTTCTAATGTCAGCCGATTTACGGCTTGAGTGTGCATTTTGACATCAAAAATTTTGTACGAACTTCTCTCGTGAGCTTTGGCTCGATACATAGCAATATCCGCATTTCGCAGTAAATCGGAGGCTTGACAATAATCATTTGTTCCTAAAACAATACCAATGCTTGTACTGATAACAACTTCGGCATCATCCAGTATCAATGGTGTTTGAAAATCTTTGAGGATACGCTCAGTAATTTGAATGGCTTTTTCAATACCAGAAATATCTTCTAGCAAAATTACGAATTCATCACCGCCAATGCGAGCGACTAAATCAACTTCCCGCAAATGAGTTTTTAGCTTTTGAGCAATATCCTTGAGTAATTGGTCGCCAGCTAAGTGTCCTAGACTGTCGTTGATGACTTTAAATCGGTCTAGGTCTAGAAACAAGACGGCATAACGATAACTTTCTACTCGTTTAGCTCGGCTAATGGCTAGTTCCAGCCGCTCCACCAAAAGTGTCCGATTCGGTAAATCTGTTAATGGATCGTGCAAAGCATTGTGGATAATTAACTCTTGTGCTTGTTTTTTGTCAGTTACATCCAACAAAACACCATACCAGACAATATCCCCATTCTCTCGAGACTCTGGACGAGCATTTGTCTGTACCCACTTAAGTTTGCCAGAGGGTGTAATTATTCGCCACTCGTAAGAGAATGGTTTTAAAGTTTGAGCACTCTGTGTCGCAGTTGTATAAAATTCTGCACGGTCATCAATATGAATTTGTCCAAAGCAAAGAGAGGCATTTTCTAAAACTCGATCTGGTGTTAATTCTAAAAGATCCAGACACCCTAAACTGATGTACTCAAAGGCAGCATAACCATCAGAATTGTGTACAAAGCTGTAAATCATTCCCGGTATATTAGATGCTAATGTTTGTAGCAACTTTTGGGCTTGTTTGCGCTCTGCTCGCACCTGTGCATCCCGAACTTCTCGACGCACTGCCTCTGGCAATCGATTTAAGTTATCCTTCATGACATAATCATGAGCGCCAGCTTTCATCATTTCCACAGCCAATACTTCGCCGATTGTGCCGGAAACTAAAATGAAAGGAATATCTCTGTTACTTTGCTTGGCTATTTCCAAAGCCGCAGGAGCATTGAATCCAGGCAATCTGTAATCCGAAATCATCACATCCCAGCTACCGCTATTGAGGGCTGAGTGTAGCTGTTCGGCTGTTTGGACACGGTGCCAGATTGGATTGAAACCACCACGACGCAATTCACTGAGAACTAACATAGTGTCAGTCTCAGAATCTTCAACAATCAGGACGTTCAAGGTTTCACTCATCCTACAATCTCCTTGGTAACCCATTGACTAATCCGCCAATATTTTCATTTCAATTTTTTTTAAATGCCTCCAGTATCGATAAATGAGTTAATTGAGGTTTGGCTATTGTATAATCTCCTCTATGACTCAACCAATTTTGGATTTTAGATTGGCCCGATGCCTCAAGGCGATGGCTCTGAGTAAAGAATATTAGATTTGGGATTTGAGATTTGTTCTCGCATTTTAATTCTCTTGGTCTGAAATTAGTTTTAAATTTTAGATTCAGAATATTCAATCGAAAATCTCAAATTCATCTGGGTAAGTTCCGATCTAAGGAAGCCTTAGCTTTTGATTTTCCGCAAAATCTAAAATTCGGTCAACCTGGCTTTGTCCTTCTGTGCAGTAATTACAGGCGGTTAAACTATGCTGGAAATTCCTGAATATCAAATTCGGACAAAAATCCATGAAAGTGTGAATTCACGGGTTTATAGAGGAATTCATGAACCGGATCGTTTGCCTGTAATCTTCAAGGTTTTGAAGAAAGACTACCCCACCCCAGAAGAAATCACGCGCTATAAGCTCGAATATGAAATTACACGCAGCTTATCATTAGCAGGTGTCATTGAGGCTTATGATTTCCAACAATATCAAAATACTTTTGTACTCATTTTGGAGGATTTTGGAGGAGAATCTTTAACAAAAATTATAACTACCAAAAAATTTACATTAACACAGTTTTTGAAGTTAGCAATTCAAATAACTCAGACTTTATGTGAAATTCATAGTGCAAATATTATTCATAAAGATATCAATCCATCCAATATTGTTTTCAACTCCGAAACTCAACAACTGAAAATTATTGATTTTGGGATTTCAACTGCCTTACCGCGAGAAACATTAACTATCAAAAATCCAACAGTATTAGAGGGAACACTAGCTTACATTTCTCCAGAACAAACAGCCAGAATGAACCGTTCTCTGGACTATCGAACTGATTTTTACTCTCTAGGTGCTACTTTCTATCAACTGTTGACCAATCGATTGCCCTTTGAATCCAGCGATGCGCTGGAGTTAATTCATTATCACCTAGCTTTAGAACCTGTTCCACCTCATTTTATTGACCCAGAAATTCCTGCGATGGTTTCTGAAATTGTCCTGAAACTATTAGCAAAAACACCAGAAGAACGGTATCAAAGTGCCTGGGGAATTAAAACTGATTTACAGGAGTGTCTCAACCAGGTACAACACACGGGACGAATTGAGCCTTTTTTGTTAGGGCAACAGGATATTTCTGATAAGTTTCACATCCCGGAAAAACTCTATGGCAGACAAAGGGAGGTGGAGACCTTATTAGCAGCATTTCAAAGAGTGGCAGGTGAAGAGGACGCGGTGAGGAAAGAAAACGTGGGGATGGGGAGACGCAAAGACGCCAAGGATCTTGGTGATAAATTCCCCGTGTCTTCTGGCCAAGTTGAACTGATGCTAATTGCGGGATATTCCGGTATTGGGAAGTCAGTTTTGGTGCAGGAAATTTATCGGTGGATTACACAACAACGAGGCTACTTGATTGCGGGTAAATTTGACCAGTATCAGCGCAATATACCTTATTATGCGATCGCCCAAGCTTTTGAATCACTAATCAAACAATTACTGACTGAAGACGAAGTGCAACTGGGCCGATGGCGAAAGCATCTGTTGGCTGCCCTTGGTTCAAATAGTAAGGTCATTACCCAGGTAATACCAGCATTAGAGTTAATTGTGGGTAGTCAACCAGACGTACCTGTTCTGCCGCCAACGGAAGCCCAAAATCGTTTTCACCAAGTTTTCCAGAATTTCATTAGCGTTTTTACTCACTCAGAACATCCCCTCGTCATCTTTTTGGACGATCTTCAGTGGGTAGATAATGCCTCCTTAAAGCTGATCCAATTGCTAGCTAGCGCCACCAAAGTGCAATCTTTGTTGTTAATCGGTGCATACCGAGACAACGAGGTAGATCTCAGTCATCCCCTCATGCAGATGGTCAAGGAAATTCAGCACAGTGGAGGAGTGGTAAATCAACTTTCTCTCTCTGCGTTGAGTCTAGCTGATATCAATCAGTTAATTGCCGATACATTGCACTGCCAGCTGACGGATTCTCTGTTATTAGCAGAACTAGTACAACTAAAAACTGGTGGCAATCCCTTTTTCATGAATGAATTTTTGAAATCTCTTGAGACTGAAGGGTTATTAGAATTCCATCGCCAAACTAAAAAATGGCAATGGTCGATAGAAAAAATTCGGGAGCGGGAAATTACGGATAATGTTGTATATTTGATGGCAAGAAAAATTCAAAAGCTAGACAAACAGACACAGCAAGTGTTACAGCTAGCTGCCTGCATTGGCAACTGTTTCGATCTCCAAACTCTGGCATTTGCCGCCCAAATAACCCAGCGAGAAGCCGCCCAAGCTTTAGGAGTAGCGATCGCCCAAGGGTTGATTCTGCCCCTGAGCAATGCCCACAAATCAGTGGTGTTGGATGTGCCACTAAGAACCGCTCTCCCTCCAGTAGAATACAAATTTGTCCACGATCGCATCCAGCAAGCAGCCTATTCCCTGATTCCCCAAGCCCAGCAAAGCAACATCCATTGGCGACTGGGACAGTGCTTGTTGCAAATAACTCCCACAGAACAATTAGAATCCAAAATTTTTGATATCGCCAACCAACTAAACCTGGGCAGAAAACTGCTCGAAAGTCAATCCCAGCAGCATAATTTGTCTCGATTAAACCTGATGGCAGGAGAAAAAGCCAAGGCATCAGCCGCTTATGACGCGGCTTGGAGATATTTGCAAATTGGTTTGGATCTCCTGACAACCGATAGCTGGCAAACAAATTATGACTTTACCCTGACCCTGTATAACGCAACAACAGAAGCAGCCTATCTCAGCGGTAATTTCGAGCAAGTAGAGCCACTATTTCAACAAGTACTTGACCACACAACAACCCTACTAGCCAGCTTAAAAGTTTACGATGTCAAAATTCAGACTTGTGTAGCCCAAAATAAATTACTAGAGGCAATTGAAATTGCTATAGAGTTACTTCAGCAATTAGGAGTTCACCTCCCCATCCAGCCAAGCTTTAAGGATGTCCAGCAAGCACTTTCCCAAACCGCTTGCAAATTGGCAAACAGACGCATTGAAGATTTGGTTAACCTGGCGATGATGTCCCAGCCAGAGATGCTGGCAGCAATGCAGCTTTTGTCAAGCATGTGTGCATCAGCTTATTTGGCAGTACCTCCCTTATTCCTACTGATTGTACTCAAGATGGTGGATTTGCTGGTTGAGTACGGAAACATGATGTTGGCTCCCTTTGCTTATGCTGCCTATGGAATTATTCTTTGTGGAGTTGTCTTCGAGATTGAAGCAGGCTATGAATTTGGTCAACTAGCTTTGAGTCTGCTCGATGGCCCAGATACCAAACCCATTCAAGCTAGAACCCTATTCGCGGTTACCAACCAGATTAACGTTTGGAAGACACACCTGAAAAATAGCCTCAAGCCACTCCAGGATTGCTATCAAATTGGTGTTGAGCAAGGAGATTTAGAGTTTGCTGGCTACGCGGCTATGTATTTTTGTGGTTATTCATTTGCGGCTGGTAAACCCCTGTGCGAACTCCAACTACATTTAACCAGTTATGCTCAGGCAGTAAAACAAATCAAGCATTCAGCTGGCATTGATTTTATAGAAATTTGCTGGCAGACTGTTTTGAACCTGGTTGAGGAAGTTGCCGATCCTCGGATGCTATGTGGTCAAGCTTACGATCAAGCAACTCGGCTACCCCAGATGCAGCAAACGAATTTTCACGGGGGTTTGTTCTATTTCTACCTGAATAAATTATTTCTCTGTTATTTGTTTGGCGATGCAAATCAGGCAATTGCCAATGGTCTCCTCACCCAAAAATATCTACCAGCCATGACCGGAGCGGCCTTAGCTGCCATCTTTCGGTTCTACGATTCTCTATGTCGGCTAGCAGTATATTCCCACACAGATACCGCCAAACAGTCACAGTTGCTGGAGCAGGTAGCAGAAAATCAGGCAAAAATGCAAAATTGGGCGCACCATGCCCCAATGAACTATCTGCACAAGTGGTATTTAGTAGAAGCTGAACGGCATCGGGTGTTGGGTGAGGTAGTGGAAGCAATGGACGCCTACGATCGCGCCATTGCCCTAGCGAGGGAAAACCAATACCTGCAAGAAGAAGCTCTAGCAAACGAACTAGCAGCAAAGTTTTATCTGGCAAACAACCGCATCACCATCGCCAAAGCTTATTTCCAAGAAGCAAGGTACGGTTATTTAAGGTGGGGAGCAACCGCTAAAGTCCGAGATTTGCAAAAACACTATCCCCAACTGCTAGAGATGCGGTCAGAAAAAACCACAATCCGTCAAATGAACACCACAGAATCAGCTTCAACCAAGTTAGAAGCACTTGACCTAGAAACGGTGTTGAAAGCCTCCCAGGCAATTGCCAGTGAAATTTTGTTAGATAAACTCCTGGCAAAACTGATGACAATCTTAATTGAGAATGCTGGGGCGCAAACAGGTTATCTGATTTTGCCGACACAAGATGAATGGCGCATTGAGGCCATGAAGTCCATTGGCGCTCGCCAAGTCATTTTACAATCAATTCCCCTGGAATCGATATCAAAAAACAACACACCTGAGTTGCCAACCACCCTGATCAATTACGTAGCCCGCACCCAGGAAAGTATCGTCCTGGATAATGCTGCTGCTGAAGGCAACTTTCAGTCCGAACCTTGGATTGTGTGCCATCAATCGAAATCAATTCTTTGTGCCCCACTGTTGAACCAGGGAAAACTCACCGGAATTGTGCTTTTAGAAAACAATCTCAGCACCAAGGCTTTTACCCCAGAGCGAATTGAAGTCCTGCACCTACTTTTTACTCAGGCAGCTATTTCCATTGACAATGCCCGTTTGTTAAAGCAGCAAGCAGAACTGAATGCATCGTTGCAAAGTGAAATTGTCGAACGCCAACGGGTAGAAAAAGACCGCGATCGCTTAATTGCCATGCTGGAGGCCACCACCGACTATGTTGGCATGGCAGACTCCCAAGGCAATGTCCTTTGGAATAATCTTCAGTGTCACAAATTGCTTGGTCTGTCCCCAGATGCAGACCTTTCCAGCTTGAGCATCGCCAACTATCATCCCCAGTGGGCGCTAGAGATGATTCAAAACCAAGGCCTTCCAACTGCGATTCAAGATGGAACTTGGGTTGGTGAAAACGCTTTGTTGAGTAGTGATGGCAGAGAAATTCCGGTTTCCCAAATGATCGTTGCTCACAAAGCAACAGATGGCAGTGTGGAATATTTTTCTACCATCATCCGGGATATCAGTGAGGCAAAACGTCGAGAAGCAGAACTAAAAAGAGCAGAAACAACGCTGCAAAATTTGGTTACAGGAACCGCTGCGGTTACAGGACAAGATTTTTTCCCAGCTTTGGTTCATCATATTGCCGAAGCTTTGCACGTCCCCTATGCCCTTGTCACCGAACTAGTAGAAGGCAAACTCAAAACTCTGGCTTTTTGGGCGCATGGGGCATTGCAACCACAAATATCCTACTTTCCGGCGCATACACCATGCGAATTTGCCTTGAGAGACGGATTGTTTTACTGCGAAAGCTGTATCCAGGAAATTTTCCCTGAAGACTTAGACTTAGTAGCAATGCAAGCAGATAGCTATCTGGGTATTTCCTTAAAAAATGCCAAGGGCGAACCGATTGGGAATCTTTGCATTCTTGACGTGCAACCACTGTCAGATAGGCGACGAATAGAGATCATTTTAGATGTATTTGCAGCGCGGGCAGCAGCAGAATTAGAACGCAAGAGGGCGATTGAAGCCCTGCATCAACTCAACCAGTCTTTAGAAATCAGGGTCAAACAACGAACTGCCCAACTAGAAACTGCTAATAAAGCGTTGGAGGCCTTTTCCTACTCAGTTTCTCATGATTTGCGGGCACCGTTGCGGGCGATCGATGGCTTTTCGAGAATGATGCAGGAAGACTACGGCGAACAACTCGATGCGGAAGCCAATCGTTACCTGAAAATTGTCCGCGAGAATGCCAAACGCATGGGTGAGTTGATCGATGATTTGTTGACCTTATCCCGTTTAGATCGTAAGGAAATGTCCCGGCAGCCCGTCTTTGCCAATGAGATGATTCAAATGGTGCTGAACGATTTAGCCCCGGATCGGTCGGGTCGTGAGATTGAATTGGCGATCGCCGATTTACCTGTATGTCGAGCTGACCCTTCTCTGCTCAAACAAGTTTGGATCAATCTGTTATCCAATGCTATTAAGTACACCCGCTACAAATCCGTTGCCTGCATTGAAGTGGGTTATCAGTCGATGGATGGTGAAGGAGTGTACTTCATCAGAGATAATGGCGCAGGATTTGATATGCGCTATGCCGATAAACTGTTTGGGGTCTTCCAACGTCTGCATCGGGAAGAAGAATTTGAAGGTACGGGCATCGGACTGGCGATCGTGCAACGCATTATTCAACGCCACGGAGGGCGCATTTGGGCAGAAGCAGCGATCGATCAAGGCGCGACCTTTTACTTCACTCTTCCCAATAACTAACCCATGACTGACCAACCCATCGATCGCTCCATTTGCCCATCTTCCGAGCAACCAATTTCCATTCTCTTGGTGGAAGATAATCGTACTGATGCCGAACTGACTATTCGGGCATTGCGTCGCGGCAGAATTGGTAATCAAATTCAACTGCTTGAGGATGGAGCAGCAGCTCTAGATTTTATTTTTTGTCAGGGAGATTATGCCCACCGCACCATAACAAATCAACCCAAAGTCATTTTGCTAGATTTGAAACTGCCAAAGGTGAGCGGACTAGAAGTTTTACGGCAACTCAAGTGCGATCGACGCACACAAATGATTCCGGTTGTAGTGCTAACCTCTTCCGCCGAAGACCGAGACATGATCGAGAGTTACCAGCTTGGGGTGAATAGTTACATCGTCAAACCTGTCGATTTTGAACAATTCAACCAAGCAGTCCAACAGCTTGGTTTTTATTGGGTCTTGTTTAACCAATTGCCAGTTTTATGAAGAGTGCTGATATTGGTGCAGGTATCGAATACAGTGTGGGCTTTTAGTACCCCTAAAAAGTTTACACTCAAGTCTGAGAAATATTCATTTCAAAAAGCTTACAACCTCCAATAGGAAGATTTTTTGCGAGTAAAATCAATTTCGTAGAGTACGAGTGTTTAAAGCTAAATATGAAACTTATTCGTCAAGGTTGCAGTGTAATTTTACCAGTATTAGCAGCAGTAACTTTAGCTAGCCCTGTACTTGCAGAAATCGTTAAGATTAATCTGTTGCAACTTAACGATATTTACGAAATTACTCCTGTGGAGAGCGGAACTCGTGGTGGTTTAGCGCGTGTTGCTACCCTCCGACAACAACTTTATAAGGACAACCCCCGCACCTACACTATGTTAGCCGGAGATGCTTTTAGCCCTTCGGCTTTAGGAACTGCCAAAATTAACGGTAGACCTCTGGCTGGTCAGCAAATGGTATCTGTGATGAACACCTTAGGGTTTGACTATGCAACTTTTGGCAATCACGAATTTGACCTACCACAAGACCTCTTCTATCAAAGATTGCAAGAATCTCGATTTCGCTGGGTTTCCAGTAATGTATCTGATAGTGCAGGGCAGCCCTTCAAAGGTGTTCCCCGCTCAATAATATTCAATGTCAAAGGCGATCGCACTGCTGTAGTTAGGGTAGGATTAATTGGTGTTACCCTTGATAGTAATCAACCTAAGTACGTCACTTACACCGATCCAATTGCAACAGCTAAACAGCAAGTTAGTCAACTCAAGGGTAAAGTCGATATTATAGTTGCTCTTACCCATCTTTCAATTGAAGATGACCGCAGACTAGCCGAAACCGTACCGGAAATAGACATAATTCTCGGTGGTCACGAGCATGAAAATATCCAACAATGGCGGGGTCGGGATTTTACACCGATTTTTAAAGCAGACGCTAATGCACGTACAGTTTACGTTCACCAATTGAGTTATGATACGGTTACAAGAAGCCTGGCAATTAACTCCCGACTGGTGCCGATTACTGATAAAATTCCTGACGAACCAAAAACGGCAAAGATAGTCAAAGAATGGCTAGAACGAGGTTATGAAGCATTTCGCGCCAATGGTTTTGAGCCAAATCAGCAAATTGCTCAACTGACATTTGCTTTAGATGGTTTAGAATCTAGCGTCCGCAACAAAGAAACAAAGCTGACAGAGTTAATTGCCCAGTCAATGTTAAAGGAAGTACCTGACGCAGATTTAGCCGTATTTAATGGCGGTTCAATTCGGATTGATGATGTCATTTTGCCAGGTTCAATTACCCAGTATGATGTGATTCGGATACTACCTTTTGGCGGTAAAGTTGTTGCAGTAGAGATAAATGGTGCGCTTTTGCAAAGAGTATTAGACCAAGGGCAAGCCAATAAAGGCACTGGTGGCTATCTGCAAACAGCCAAAGTTAGTCAACAAGCAAATTCAAAAAATTGGTTGATTCAAGGCCAACCTCTTGACCCTAAACGCACGTACAAAATTGCTATCAATGACTTTTTAATCAGTGGTAAAGAAAAAGGATTAGACTTCTTAAATCTTCAACAACCGGGGATTAAACTGATTGCCGAAAAACGGGATATTCGTTTTGCAATCATTGACCAGTTAAAGCTTCAGCAAGACGACAAGAGGACTCTTCAAATTAGGGGACAAGGAAAAACCCCATAGGGAAACTCTTTGCTTTGAGATCAAGCAACAGCAGTGCAAATTAAATTTCCATGCAGATATCTATAATCTCCGATAAATCTTGGCATCAAGAGACTTTCAAGCCTGTTGCCTGTTCCCTTCTATAAGTAGCGAAATAGTCGAAAAATAACTAGAGGCAAAGTACAGAGATGAAATCGATACAAGATAAACGGGCATTAGTTACAGGTGGTAACCGAGGGATTGGGTTTGCGATCGCTCAAGGTCTACTGACAAAAGGCTATGAAGTGATTATTACTTCGCGATCGCTTGACAATGCTAAACAAGCGGCTGAGAAACTTCAAGGAGAGGTAATTCCCATCGAATTGAATGTCACTGACGATCGCTCCATCAATGAAGCTGTAAAAACCCTGCACCAGAAGATTGATCGTTTAGATGTTTTGATTAATAATGCCGGCGTATATCCAGACAAAGATGTAAATATTCTCACCATTGACCGTGAGTTGCTCGATTCCACGATGAATGCCAACACGTTTGGCGCAATTCGGATGGTGCAAGCATTTTTACCCCTGTTGGAAAAATCCCCAAATGCTAGAGTTATTAACGTTTCAAGCGGTTATGGAGCATTGTCAGATTTATCTGCTGATGTCCCAAGTTACTGCCTATCGAAGCTGGCATTAAATGGGGCAACAATTATGCTGGCAGAAGCTTTGCACTCCAAAGGGATCGTTGTCAATTCCATTTGTCCGGGGTGGGTCAGAACGGATATGGGTGGGTCTTTAGCACCGCGTTCACCAGAACAAGGAGCCGACACTGCAATCTGGTTAGCTACTGATGCCCCAGGCAATATAAGCGGTAAGTTTTTGCGCGATCGCCAAGTAATTTCTTTTTAGCTTTATTTTGTTCTCACATCAGACACGACTTATAAAATTCTCCCCCAGCCTCTCCTGCCCCCTGCCATCAAACGGATGGGATATTTTTTAAATTGGAAGTCCCTCCCTCCTTCACCACCGCTACCAATTTTTCAATATGTGCTGCTTGATGAGTTGCCATTACAGATATTCTGATGCGACTTGTAGGTACTGTAGGCGGACGAATTGCTGGGGCAAAAATGCCCGCATCTGTGAGGTACTTTCCAGCTTTCAGTGCATCTGTGGCATTAGGCAATTGAAAACATAATATGGGTGATTCTGAAGGCAGTAATTTTAAATTAGGTAGATGTTCGAGCATAGCTTTCAAGTAACGCACATTTTCCCACAATTGGGCACGCCGTTGCGGTTCTTGTTGCACTATTTTGATTGCTGCTAAGGCTGCGGCTGTATCAGCAGGTGAAAGTCCAGTGGTGTAAATCCAACTCGGTGCGCGGTTCCGTAAAAAATCGATTAGGGCGCTACTTCCCGCTACATACCCGCCTAAACTAGCTAAAGCTTTACTCAAAGTACCAATTTGAATTAGGGGCTTTCCCGTACATCCAAAATATTCAACACATCCAGCCCCAGTTTTTCCTAGTATCCCAGTGGCATGAGCTTCATCAACTAGCAGCATACAGTTAAATTCATCAGCGAGATCCAACAGTGCTGGCATTGGACATAAATCGCCATCCATACTGAAGACGCTATCAGTCAGAATCAAACAGCGTCGGTAATGTTGTCGGTGGTGACTCAAGTGAGTTTTCAGTGCGACAACATCACAGTGCGGATATTCCACAATTGCTGCACCGCTGAGAATCGCCCCATTTTTCAAGCTGGAATGATTGTATTGGTCAGATAAAATCAAATCCCGCTTGCCTACCAAAGCGGTAATTGCACCCAAATTAGCTAGATACCCGGAACTAAATACCAAAGCATCTTCAGTTTGTTTGGTAGATGCGATCGCCTTTTCTAAATCTCTGTGTAATTTTCGATGTCCACTGAGTAATCTAGAACCAGTACTACCAGTACCAAATTCTTCAATAGCAGCGATCGCCGCTGTCATCAAACGTTCATCCCCAGCCAATCCCAAATAATCATTACTGGCAAAATTAATTACCTCTTGCCCAGCTAAAACCACCGTTGCACCCGGACGACCGTCAATAGTTTGTACTGAACGATACCAATCTGCCTGATGAATTGTTGCCAGAGATTTTTCTATCCAAGCATAAGGGTCATGGGGCATAGAGTTGAGTGGGGGCAGGGGGAGCAGGGGGAGAAGAAATCAGTCGTATTGGATGCAGGAATTGAGTAATTTAATTTTTGGATATCCCTAATCACAAATGACTAATGATTAATGACCAACTTGTTCGCTACTACTGAGATGAGCGATCGCTTGTTTAATCCAATCTTCTACATAGGCATCTTTTGGTAGTCCGATGTCTTCACTGACCACGTGCAAGGCGTGACTGACTTCATGGGCAGTATATCCCAAAGCGAAGAGCGTCATTTGCACTTCTTCGAGAATTCCCGGTGCAGGGCCGCCTGTGGCGACGAAGAAGCCCGCTGACTTGCGCCACTCAATCAATTTGCTTTTCAGTTCTAAACAAATGCGTTCGGCAATTTTCTTGCCGACACCAGGCGCTTGAATTAAGATTTGTGTATTGCCAGCGATAATTGCTTGGACTAAATCTGGTAGTTCCAAAGTGTCCAATAAAGCGATCGCTAAGGCTGCACCAATACCGCTAACAGTCAACAAGTGGCGAAACAAATCGCGTTCAGATGGAGAAGCAAAGCCATATAGGAATGGCACTTCTTCCCGAATTTGCAAATGGGTAAAAATTTGCGCTACTCCTCCTGAATCTGGTAACTGCTGTGCTAAGCGTTGGGGAACTTGCAAATCATACCCCAAGCCATTCACTTCCAGAGTCAGAACCACCCGATTACCACTTGTTTGAATACCAGCAACGATTCCTTTGAGATAGCTAATCATTTTAAAAAACCAAAATATTGTAATCCTTCCAGAATTCCACCTGCACAAAAATCTCGTGCTAGGTAACAACAGTTAGTCGGATACTCGTTGTGCTACTGAAGTAACTCTTTGCGAGTATTACTGACTATGATTCCCCTTTCGTTGCCTACAGCAAATAAAGCAATATCATTAATTACCACAGACAACTGTTTGTTTCACTGCAAATTTCCACTTTTGGTGCAAAAATTGCATTGCTTGACCTTTATCGCTGGTAAGGGGTACAATGTCAAGGTCTATTTCGTAACTGTAGATTAACTTTACATTTAATTTATATTTCTGCAACTCCGCCTCAAGTTGTGGTATACCTTTTGGCAGATAAGTTTTGTATTCGACATCTCCGAAAAAGTAGAGACGTTGCATTACAACGTCTCTACAAGAGTTTCAAGTAACGGATAATTAATTTTATTTGTAGTAGCGCATTTAATTTGCACAATTAGGGCGGGTAAGATGCCCACCACACAAGAGATTTATTTTTGTGAGGATGCAAATTCAAATATTTTTAGCTTAGCATCAAGCTTTGCGCCGTTACTTAGCAATTGTTTTAATCAATAAATTTGAAATATTGCAAACCTTCAATAATACCATTTGCATAGAAAGCATTAGCAAGATAACGATATTCAGTTTGATTATTGTTATACCACTCCAGTAATTCAGAACGGGCATTGCCTACAATAATACCGCGTTCTTCTCCCACGCTAAATAAAGCAATATCATTACCGGAATCTCCACAAACAACTGTTCTATCAGCAAAAAATCCGAATTTTTCTCGTATATATTTCACTGCTAGACCTTTATCTGCATAAAGCGGTAAAATATCTAAGTCTTGACTGCCGCTGTATATTATATTGAACTTGAGATTCTGGTTTTCTAATAACAACTTCAACTGAGGCAAAATTTCTTTTGCTGCGCCTTCTTCGATTAAATAACTAATCTTAAACGGACGCTGTTCAGATTCTTGCTGAAGGGTCAGTTCATTAGCAAAATTAGCAGCTATATCTACAATTAATTCACGGTTCCAACCAACCGATAACTTTGTAGACCATTCTGAGTCAGGAGTCTGACGATCGCTATCTAAATATACTTCAGTGCCTACAGAAGTTATCAGCGCATCAGGTTCTAAAAGCGATTTTTCAGAAGTTAGTTGCTTATATAATGCGAGCGATCGCCCAGTTGCATAGACTATCTTTGTACCATATTCTTGTCTATGCCGTTCTAGCTCGTGATTTAGTTCCTTTAACGCTTTGTCTTCGCCAACTAGGGTATGATCCAAATCGGTTACAAAAAGAAAAGGTTTCATAAAAGAACACATCACAAAAATAATTTGTGCAGTAAGTTAAGTATTAAGTCCGCCGACAATGACTGTAAATTTGTCGAGCTACTTAACAATTAAACCATTAGATCGACACAAGAAGGAAGAGCGAATAAAAAATTTCCTGCTGTCGGTGTCGTCCTTCATTCGTAAAGATTTAATTGAAATTAATATCACAAATTTGTCAATATGCAATTGTGCTGAAATTTATGCTCCTGACTCGTGTTTTATTCATCACTTAAAGTTTCAATTAACAAATCTACCTGCTGCTGTCGCTGTTGCAAAAAACTTTCGCACTGACGCAAATACTCAACAGCTTTGCCAAATTGGTCAAAAACCTCTTCCAATTCCAGCTCACCCGCCTCAATGCGAGCGATAATTCCTTCTATTTCAATAACCTTCGCTTCATAGTTCCAAACTTCCATCGAATCAGAACTAGAAGTACTCTTGCGTTTAACCATTCAACTCTTGGCGTCCTTGGTATCTTAGTGAGTACAGCCTCTATCTTGGCGCTTTGCGTCTACGTGACGCAAAGCGGCTTCCCCTTCGCTCTTAGCGTTCCCGCAGGGTAGGGTGGTTCGTTTATTTCCACAACCTTCAGTCTAGCAATTGTTGTTCTTTCCCAAATACCGTCCCTGCACTCCCGGTCGGTGAGCAAAGCCGAACTGCATCTCCTCATTTCCCCGCGTCCTCTTCAATGACGACGGTGACATTCTCATCTAAACTATCACCTGTATTATTGATGTAATCTAAAGCACCGCGATCGCCAAGTGTATGAGCAAGCAAGAAAAGCGCACTCCAACGAGCTATAGTTTCAATTGATTTCTCCTGTGGCAAAGTTGGGATATTTGGGTCTGGTCTAGCACCAGGAGGATTGTTAATATTTGTGATGCCATAATGATTGGCACCCTCTATAGTAATTAATGCTTTTGGAGATTCTTGAATTAAATCATAACTTGTTTGTGTTGTTTGGGGAGTTACTGATGAGCCATCTTGACTTCCTAAGATTAAAGCTATTGGAATCCCTTGATTTCTAATTGGTATAAATTTTCTAATACCTACAAATGTATTAGTTGCAAAGAAAGCTGCTGCTTGTAACTGTTGAGGACGTTGAAATTCACCCTCACAAACTGGGTAAATACAAGAATTGTCAATTGCTGTCAAACCAACTGCACCACCGAAAGAGTGTCCTAGTAATACTAGTTTATCCAAATCAAGAGTACCAGCAATTGGTGAATTTGGATTAGAGTTTTCTGCTAGCATAAAGTCTATAACATGAGAAATTTGGGATGTTTCTGGTAGCAATCCAGTAAATCCAAAATTTGGTAAAGAACGAATATGTTCAGGAACAATTACTGTAAAACCGTAACTGGCTACAATATTGGCAAATTGAGAATATTGGGATATATCAACACGCGATCCAGGTAATAATAAAGCAATGGGAGTTTTGATTTGATTAATATTTGAACTGGCAATGAGAGGATAGTAAATATCTGCGGAATCTCCATTACTGGGAATAGTCGTTTTATAGCTGTTAGCGAATTCAAATAGAGGGTCAGGGCTAAAAGTAGCTGCACCTGTGGTTCTTCCATCATCCGAAACCATTAATTTACATCCAATTATTACCAGCCAATAGGATTTAAGCAGTAAATCTCGAAGATGGTCAAGTGGCTAGCGATCGCTCTTTATATTTCTAGGCATTATAAAATAGTGTTTACTGGCTACAGCTATGTTTTAAGGATTCGTTTCAGCCATGAACTCACGAGATTTTCAACCAATATTCAAATGCTCGCAGACTCGCTAACACTGCACTATCAAATACTCTGACTCTAATTCTTACTGAGATTTTATTCATAAAACTTAAGAATTTGATAATATTGAATTTTGAAAGTTCGACTTCAGACTGGAAGTAACAGGTCAAAAAACAAAGCTTATACTGTGTATTAGTAAAAATAAAAATCAAGGAATAAAATGCCTGAATATCTAACTGGTAAACAGCCAACAACAGAGCAACTCAATGAATGGATTGAGTATTTTCATACTAATGGGTTTCTGGTGATTCCCAATATGTTGACACCGGAGCAATGTGAATTTCTAAGAAATGATTTAGATACAACTCTCAAGAAGACTGAAGGTAAAAATTATCAAAAATCCAAGAAAATAATGAAGCGAATGTTCGAGCATTCTCAGCAGAATTTAAATCTTTTTGCTTTAGAGCCAATGGTGACCTTTGCAGAACATTTAATTGGTGGCGCAAATGGAACAGGCTATTCAATAGATGATGGTATTCCTAATGCTAATATAATTCATGTTATCCACAATAACTCATTTAAAATTCCTCCAGAAACTGACGGATTAGCTAAAAATGCATGGCATCAAGACGACACACCCCATGTAATTTCGCTTGATGGGAAACCCTTGACTAATATTCGCTTGAATGTTCTTGCATTCACGGTCAATTACTACCTAAGCGATGTACTATGTGAAGAAAATGGTCCAACTCAAGTGATTCCAGGATCTCATTTGTTTGGTAAGTTGTGCGACGGTGATATTTCAGGATATGAAGACCGAATTTACAGTTGCTTGGGAGCGATGGGTTCTGCCGTTTGTTTTAACAATCAAGTATGGCATAGAGGCTCTAGAAACTCCTCCTCTATCACTCGCTACATAACGCAGATTACTTACGCCAAGAGACTGGTTGGACACAAATACGCACCCTTTATGAATTATCAAATGCCTAGCCACTGCTATGAACAAGCAGACCCAAGATTGAAGCAACTGTTAGGATTTCTTCCCAACGGCGCCTATGGTTAAAAGTGAGTGGGGCATTGGGCATGAGAAGAGGACGCGGGGACGCGGGGAAGGAAGAAGGATAGAGGGACAAACGAAAAGACTTGTTGCAAGCCATCTTTCCATCTCCCCATCTTTTCATCTCCCCATCTCCCTATCTCCCCATCTCCCCATCTTTCCATCTCCCCATCTCCCCGTTATGAAAAGACTATTTCAGACAATTTTCAGTGAATACCGCGTATTTTGGGCTGTTTTACTCTTTGGTGTAGGACTAGTGGTCACGCTAGCGCTATCGCTTTCCCAAGGAGCAGTACCTTTGAGTATGTCTGAGTTTTGGCAAGCCATTCTGCGGGAAGGCGATCCGGTTAAACAGACAATTCTCTGGGATTTGCGTCTGCCGCGTATTTGTGCGGCTATGATCGTAGGCGCAGCTTTGGGTATGTCAGGAGCTCTGCTGCAAGGAATGTTACGCAATAGTCTTGCCGATCCTTTTATTCTCGGAATTTCTGCGGGTGCAGGATTAATTGTAATTTTGATGATTGTCTGGCAAATATTCCCGATCGCCATTCCTCTAGCCGCTTGGATAGGTGCAATCTTGACTTCAGCGATCGTAATTTTACTGGGTCGTGCGGGGTCAGGAATTTCCGTTGAGCGGTTGATTTTAGGCGGCGTGGCCATCAGTTCCTTATTTGGTGCTGTGCAAAGTACCTTGCTGCTTTTAGCTGAAGACGGTCAAATTCAAATTGCGCTGAGTTGGTTAGTTGGTAGCCTCAACGGACGGGGTTGGCAAGAAATTTCTACTGCTAGTCCTTACATCATCGTTGCATTGGTGGGAGGATGCTTGCTGGCGCGATCGGTAAACGTGTTGGCTTTGGGTGATGATTTGGCTGTGGGATTGGGACTTTCATTAACGCGATCGCGCTTATTAATTGGTGGTGTCGCCACATTATTAGCCGCAGGTGCAGTCAGCATCAGCGGCTTAATTGGATTTGTCGGCCTTGTTGTTCCTCACGCTGTCCGGCTGCTAGTTGGTACAGATCACCGCTTTGTTTTGCCACTTTCCGCCCTTGCAGGTGCATGGTTACTCACCTTTGCAGATTTACTCTCTAGATTAGGAGCAGTAGAACTACCAGTAGGTTCCGTCACCGCCTTGCTGGGTTCACCGCTATTTATCTGGTTACTTTATCGTCGTTCTGCTGGGTTTAATAAATTCTGATAAGCAGCTGGGCGAAATTAAATATAAAATGTCATTGCGAACGAAGTGAAGCAATCGTCAGCCCTCTAAGTCTTCAACTGGACACACATAAAGGATGAAATCAGGCAAACCAACGACGAATTAACTCCACCTGGAAGCTATAGCTGTCCTCAACTTCCTCAATTAACTCACGTTGCAACAGCAAGTTAAGTGTAATATCAGCATCAGGAAACTGTTGTAATAAACTTTCGCGGCTGACTATAACCCCTTCCCCTTGAGCGGCGATAAAACGTAGAATAGCTTGTCCAGTGGTGTCTACTTGGTTGTTTTGAATATCAGCGAAGAAAAAGCCCCCACTTTGCAAAGCTTCTGGTATTGCTGCTTCCACGTCGGCTAAGGTTGCAAATCGCCGGATAGAGGGGTCTTGCTCGTTTTTGAGGACAATAATTTCCGCGCAGAGTAGCTGTACTAAGAATGGGTGACAGCGGGTGAGTTGCAGTACTCGCTCAACGGCATTGGGTTCATAGCGCAGCGTAAAATCTTTGACAGGACGTTCAATTAATTGTCGTGCTTCCGCTTCTTTGAGGTAGGATATATGCACAACTTGGACATTAATAAGATAACTAGCCCAGCGCTGATATTCTTCAATAGTATGGGAGCCAGCCAGTAACACCTTGAAGCGGGGACGATGTTGGATGAGGTGACGCAGCATTCCCAAAATATCCTGTTCATCAAAGCGACCTTTAGCTATGGCGTTGTCTAGCACCTCGAATTCATCTAGCGCTAGTAAGGCGGTATTTTGTTCTAGAGCCTGTTCTACTTTATCTAGCCATTCATAGAAATAAGTGAAGGGGTCAGATTTTAGTACTTCGCGGGCTAGGGACGGTAGAGTTACACCTTGCTTTTTTGCTGACTTCTCCATATCTCTAGCCAGGTTGTAGAGAAAACCTGCATGGTCGCTGGCTGATGAAGGTGCGCCTTGCAAGTCTATAAACATGGAGATGATGGAATTGGGTAGTAATTTTCCGATGTTGTTGAGGAGGGAAGTTTTACCCATACGTCGCTGACCATATAGTAGCAGAGGTGGGCGACGGTGGTCTAAAAGTAGTTGCTCGATACGTAAGCCAATGCTAGTGCGTCCAGTAAAGATTTCTAATTGCTCGTTTAGGGGTACGCCAATAATGTAGGGATTATCAATTTCTTGTAAAAGTTCAGTTGCTTGAATTAGTTCTTTTATATAGTTGCTGATTATATTAAACCAATTCTGAGCAATAGGATATAAGCGGGGAGCATACTCGTTGCTGCTGCGATTAATTTCCTGCAAGTGTGCATTTAAACGGTTTACAACACTATTGAGTATTTGACGCTGGTTATTAATACTTTTCTGATTTAAAGCAGCATTTACATCCTGACTGATGCCGTTAAAAATACTTAGCAAAGTATTTACTGGACTTCCCAGTTCGCTAGTTGCCAAACTGGAATGAGCGTTACGGATAGCTTCCATATCAGCACAGCGTTCTAATTTTCGTATATCCAATTCAATTTGTGCAGCTTTAGTAGCCCAGCGTTGGCGGCTGTCATTTAAGTAATTAACGGCTGCTTGTCCCTCAACAGGGTTACGCTCTATCACTAAGATTAGGTGCTTGTCTAAGCCAATTAAAGGTATGTATTGCAACTCATCCCAAAAGGCTGAATGCCAGCGCAATAAGGTTTTATTATCTTTACGTTGTTTATCAAGTTGATAAAGCAGGCTATTATATAGCAACACAAAGGGGTAAAAAATTGCAGGTCGCCATAGGTTTATAGTGACTCCTATGCCCCACATTGGCAAGCCCAAACCTAAGCCCAGTGGTAGATTGGCCAACATTACGCAGAAGGCTACACTGAAGAGCAGGCTCAACCTATACTGTCCAAAAAGTCCGGTGCTTAAGCTTACAATCCCTAAGATTACAACTAAGACGAAGCCCCATATTGATAAGCCTGAAGCTAATACTGATACGCCAAACACAAAAAGCAACATTATACTTAACACTAGGCTGAAGGCTACCATCAAGAACATGCCCCAGCTAAGCTTTCCCATAAATGCGCCTAAGCCTAAGAACACAATTAAGAAGACAATCAATGTCAATCCCAGTCTCAGAAGTGTAAAAGTTGAAGGCACAACTAATACTGGTACACCAAACACAAAACGCAACACTATGCCTAACACTAGGCTGAACGCTACGACGCCAAAAAACCAGCTCCAAGAGAACCTTCCGAAAAAAGCTAATGTGCCTAAGGGCAGGACAACTACTAACACGCTCCACATGAAGCCCCAACTCACTCCAAACATTACGCTCAATGTTATGCCCACTACTAACACCGAGGACACGAACCATTCTAATTGCAACAACATCATTCTTAATGCCATTAGGATCAACCCCATGTGCAACCATACAGACCACGCCACACCCCACGCCACCCAAAGCGGAATATTTTCCACTGACTGCTGTTCTAATCTGCACAAAGTCAAGCCAAGTGTTAAATTAACTAGGAAAGGCAAGACTAGATATACCTGTATCCTCAGTCTTAACAGCAAGCAACTAGTTCTGTTTATGTCGATTTCTAAGGCGTCAAAAATTTGTTTTAAGTAGTTACGTAAAGCTGTAGGACGGAAGAAAAGCCAGAATAGGATTTGCAAGCTACCTAGTATCAAATTGGGGTGCTGTTCAGGTGCATTGGTGTAGGTGTTGCTGGGTATATGTGGCAGTGGCATAGTTTGCCTGTGTGGGAAATGAAGAAATGCGAGAAAAAGGTAAAAAATCGTGTTTTTATAAGGGTTTTATAGAGATACTTTTCTTTCAATTTCTGAGAGTTTGCACCCAGGATATGCCAGAATTTTGGCGTCAGCAGTTAGTAACGGAGAGTTGTAAATTCTGGCAGTGGCTACAATAACTTGGTCAAATGGATCTCGGTGAAAACCTGTGAGGTTAGTTGATTCAACGATAATTGGAATTGTTAGTTCGAGTAGCTGCACTCCTGGATAAGCTAAAGCTTCTGTTAACCACTCCTCAATCGGATACGGTAGAGTTAGCTTGCTAATCTCTACCAATTTGGCAACTTCCCAACAAGACATGATGCTGATTCCTAACCCTTGGGATTCATATTGTTGCAGCCAGTTCTGATGTTGTTTGGTAAGTCTTGCATCACCTTGAACCCACCAAACCCATATATGGGTATCCAGTATAATCATTGCAAGACTTCCCAATCTTCCAAAGGCACGGCAGGTTCAAAAGGATCGTCATAACGGTACGGTTGTTTGCCACGCAAAGGATACAAATTCGCTTCTTGGGGACGAGTCTGAGTTTCTAGAATGATAATTTCAACGGCTTCACCTGCCTGAAATGGTAAATCTTCAAGAATCAAGGTTCCGTCTTCAGTTAATGTTGTTTCAATTCGGTGTGCTTTCATAGTTACTCCGCTAGTTCTGAATCTAATAAATGAGTAAATGATTTGATTTGTTTTAATCCTTCCTCACGCCAATTATCATTATTCTCCTCTTCTTCTAAGTTAAATAATTTTTCTCTACACAGAATTTGTAACAACAGTGGCCAGCAGTAACTTTCTGTCAAAATCCACTCTACATCTTCATCACTGAAGGGAATGGGCGAACTAGCTATTAATTCCCGCGCTTCTGTCTGAGTCAATGCTCCCAGATTTGCGGTATAGGCGAAAATATTGAAAAAGGGTGAACCGTGTCCTGTGTCGTGTGCTATTTCTATTGGTGATTCGGGGGTAGCTAAGATAAACGCCAGATTTCCGCCTGTGTGGTTAGTCGCCAAAGACCGCAAACTTTCCCAAAAGCCATCATCTAATTCTGGACAGCGTTGCAAGCCAACGCCAATTTCATCCAATAAGATGACTGTGGGAGAATGCAAATTATCGCTGACTACATCCATGAAATGATCTAAATCGCAAGGTGTTGGCAGTTGCAGTTTCAGTGATTCTAGGATGTATTTTAGTAAACCTTCTCGGCTTTGCATTCGTGCGTCTTGTAAGTCTACAAAAATCCAATGGTAATTCTCTGGATGCGGTAACCAGTCAGATTTTTGCTTAGGACGCAACTGTTGTGCTGGGGTGGTGGTGATATTTTTGAGGTAGTGCAGCAGGGATGTTTTACCGCTGCGCTTTTTGCCGATAATGGCGGCGTTTTGTAGGGGATGGCGTTTGAGTAAGTTGAAGAGGCGTTTTAATTCTTTTTCGCGCCCAAAAAAGTGACGAGGTTGCGTGATGGGTGCACCTGTGATGAAGGGTGATGCTTCGCCATTAGTTGGCTGAGGTTGAAGTGGAGAAATTTGAACTTTATTTTCTGATATTTGGATTTGTAAAGCTAATTGCAATGCTGCTTCAATTTGATTAAGTTCAGCTTCCAGACTTACTAATTTAGCTTCTTCTTGTTTGAACTGCTGTTCTAGTTTAAACTGATTTGTTGTCCCATCCTCAATTACCAGCCCTTGCCTTATCCGTTTGACTTTTTCATGCTGGATATTCCACGCCTGTTGAAGTCCGTCTCGTTTTTCCTCTAATCTAAATTGTTGTTCTGTACTTAAGGTTCGAGGTGATTGAGGTTCTGGTTCTTTGTATGCAATTTCTCGCCAGTCTAGCCCCAATTCCTGGCTAAGTTCTACGAAATTCAGATAGTCAACAGGTTTGCCAGTGAGAAAGCTTTTGACTATGGATACAGAAAGCTCGATGTGAGTAGCTAAGGACTGCTGGCTGGGATAGCCATTGCGCCCAAGTGCTGACTTGACTTGATTAATATACTCTGGGGCTACTCGAAGCGATCGCGCCATCATTTCTCATGGAGAATCTGCTGTGAGTATATCAGGTTTTTATACTAGCTAAATAGCCTTGCTGTTCAGTGATAACCTTTTGCACTCTAGAAATTTAGGAGGAAAAATAAATGATGAATTAGAAGTTATTTATTCTAACTCTTGGTGAATGAACCTCTGAGTTTTGTGTTTTTTTTACGAACCGCAAAGGACGCATTCGCGTAGCGTATCGTTAGAGAAGGACGCGAAGAAGGAAAATAAATTAATAAGGAGTTAGGAATAAATAACTCCTAACTCTTGTACAGAGGCGGTTAATTGCGTCTCTACTTTTTACAACGCACAACTCAATTCGCCGGCTTTTTGGCTAAAGCGGTGATTCTCCCGATAGTCTACAGGACAATCTATGACTGCGGGTACATCTTGGGCGAGGGCTTCTTTTAAAGTGGGAATTAAATCTAAAGCAGATTCAACTCGGTAACCTTTTAAACCCATGCTTTCGGCTAATTTGACAAAATCCGGATTACCAAAATGCACAAAAGATGAGTTTCCTTTACCAAATTGATTTTCTTGTTTCCACTCAATTAAGCCATAGCCGCCGTCATTAAAAATAATGGTGACAAATGGTGTACCGACACGCAAGGCGGTTTCTAATTCCTGAGAATTCATCATAAAACCACCATCACCTGTTACAGCAACAATTTTGCGTTTGGGATGAACGAGTTTTGCTGCTAAGGCACCAGGAATCGCAATACCCATAGCGGCAAAGCCATTGGAAATAATACAAGTATTGGGACTATGACAATGATAATGACGTGCCATCCACATTTTGTGTGCACCAACATCAGAGATGACGATATCATCTGGCCCCATTACTTGCCGTAAGTCATAAATTAACTTTTGCGGTTTAATGGGAAATCCATCATCATGGGCGTACTGTTCGTAATCAGCGCGAATATCTGTTCGTAAACTAATGGCAAAGGGATCGGGTTTACCTTGGCGGTCTGCTAATTTTAAGATTTCATAGAGGGAATCAGAAATGTCTCCCACGACTTCGGCATCAGGAATATAACTACTATCAATTTCTGCTGGATTTAAGCCTATATGCACAACTGGGATTTTGCCGTCACGATTCCATTTTTTGGGAGAAAATTCTATCAAATCATAGCCGATCGCAATTACTAAATCTGTATTATCAAATCCACATGTAATAAAGTCTCTTTGCTGCAATCCCACTGACCACAAGGCTAATTGATGTGTGTAGGGAATTACACCTTTACCCATGAAGGTATTAGCAACAGGTATATTCAGCAATGTGGCAAATTGTGTGACTGCATCACTCGCATGAGCGCGAATTGCTCCATTCCCTACTAATATTAATGGGTTAACTGCTTGGCAAATTGCGGCTGCTGCTGCCCGAATACTAGCAAAAGATGCATAGGTTTTTTCGCTATTATCTTTACGCAAAGGTTTGCCTTCTACGGGCATGGCAGCAATATTTTCTGGCAAATCGATGTGAACTGCACCAGGTTTTTCAGATTGCGATCGCTTAAATGCTTTTCTTACTACTTCTGGTGTAATACTCGGTCGAACAATTTGCTTATTCCATTTAGTAACAGGTGCAAACATCGCCACCAAATCTAAATATTGATGGGATTCAATGTGCATTCTATCTGTTCCCACTTGACCGGTAATCGCCACTAAGGGCGCACCATCGAGGTTAGCATCTGCTACCCCAGTCATCAAGTTTGTGGCCCCAGGGCCAAGAGTAGAAAGACATACTCCGGCTTTTCCGGTTAGCCGTCCATAAACATCCGCCATGAATGCTGCACCTTGTTCATGACGAGTTGTAATAAATTTAATGGAAGAATGTTTTAGCGCTTCCAAAACATGCAGGTTTTCTTCACCAGGGAGTCCAAAAATATATTGCACTCCTTCGTTTTCTAGGCACTGCACCAATAATTCTGCTGTATTCATTTTATTTCCTGACTATTGATAAATAAGACTTTAGTCATTTGTTCTTTGTCATTTGTTCTTTAACTAATGACTAATGACTAATCACTTCACCCACACGGTTTTAACGTTGACAAACTCATGTATACCTTGGACACTCAATTCTCTGCCATATCCAGAACGCTTAATACCACCAAAGGGCAATCGGGGATCGGATTTGACCATACCGTTGATAAATACGGCACCAGCTTCGATTTCTTCAACTAAGCGATCGCGTTCTCGATCGTTGGTTGTCCAAGCACTTGCACCTAAGCCAAAAGGGCTATCATTAGCGAGTTTAATGGCAGCATCGATATCTGGAACCCGGAATAATAAAGCTACTGGGCCAAAGAATTCTTCTTTTGCAATTGGTGTGTCGGGCGGGATATCTATGATAATGGTTGGCGGATAAAAGTTCCCTGGACGATCTGATAACGGATGACCACCGATGAGGACTTTCCCACCGCTTTGGGTAGCAGTTTGCACTTGTTGGTCTAAATCCTGGAGAATACCAGGAGTTGCCAGTGGTCCTATATCGGTGTCTGGTTGCATGGGATCGCCCACTTTCAGCGCCTGGAATTTATCTAACAACAATTTTTCAAATTTGTCAGCGATCGCCTCTGCGACAATAAAACGTTTTGCTGCAATACATGATTGCCCGTTATTCAACATCCGCGCTGTAGTTGCTGTGACAACTGCTGCTTCTAAATCAGCACTTGCTAACACAATAAACGGGTCGCTTCCTCCCAATTCCAAAACAGTTTTTTTAATTTGTTTGCCGGCAGCGACGGCGAGGGATATGCCTGCTGGTTCGCTTCCTGTTAAGGTGGCAGCTTTGATTCGGTCATCTGCCATTAAGTCGGCGACTTTGGCAGCCCCAATCAATAAAGTTTGAAATGCACCTTCAGGAAAACCTGCCCGACGAATAATTTCTTCAATTGCCAAGGCGCACTGCGGCACATTGGAAGCATGTTTGAGTAAGCCAACGTTTCCCGCCATCAAGGCCGGTGCGGCAAAGCGGAAAACTTGCCAAAAGGGGAAATTCCACGGCATCACTGCCAGAATTGCACCTAATGGTTGGTAGCGAACAAAACTATGACTGGCATCGGTTTTTACAGAAACATCAGCCAAGAAACCAGGGGCGTGTTCGGCGTAGTAGCGACAGACGACGGCGCATTTTTCGACTTCGCCGATGGCAGCTTTCAAAGGCTTACCCATTTCTAGAGTCATCAACTTAGCAAATTCTGCTTTGTCTTGCTCTAAAATATCGGCAGCTTTTTGTAACCAGTGCGATCTCTGGGAAAAACTCGTCTGGCGATAGTGTTCAAAAGCCTGATTCGCCAAATCGAGTTTAGCGTTAATTTCTGCATCCTTGAGTGGCTCAAAAGTTTGAATAGTTTCCCCAGTGGCGGGATTAATCGTGGCGATCGCCATTACCTGACCTCCCGTTAACAAATAGCTTGACTGTTGGCTTCCTAGTGTTACACAGATCTATTCTGGAAGCCACCACCCAAATTCTAGTCTTTTAGTTAAGAAATGGTTGCTACATATTACAGTTTCGCAATTAAACTTGAAGTAATATATACAATTTAATCGTGTATTTATACTTAAAAATTAATTGAAGAAGAAACTGGAATAGAAATACGACGAATGAACATTGGCGATCGCATTTGCTATTTTGGCGATCGTTCTATTTCAGAGATAGATACGTAGGGTGCTGCCTTCGACAGCGTAACGCACCAAAGCTTAATGGTCCGTTACTTAAGCAAAAGTAGCTGCCCAGATCCCCGACTTCTTGAAGAAGTCGGGGATCTAAATCTTGGTTAAGTAAGTACCATTCCACCCTACAAATACTTAGATTTTTCACCAAATCAAATATGATTCCTATATTTCATCGATAGTCTAGTGTGAAATTTTCCAGATTTAGTGAAAAGTCGGATGTGACCAAATAAGGCAAATATTTTGGGATTGAAGAAGAATACAGAATTCAGAATTCAGAATCAATCAGTGGGGGATTCAGACCCGCCACTGATAGCGTAGCGTTAGCGAGTACTCGAGCGTCGCGTCTTGAAGACCACCAAATTGTAGATTTGGTGGGGGTTTTAAACCCGATTATTCATCCGCCAGTCGCACAAAATACCCAACTGAATTCTGACGACTGACGCCTTTATTCTGTTTGATAAAATATGCCAATATAATAATAAGTCATAATTTAGAATTCGAGGAATTCAGCCATGACTCAAGCCTTACCCAAAGTAGTTACATTCGATGAATTCGTTGCTAAATACCCAGATAACACAGGAAAACGTTACGAACTATATGATGGAGTAGTAGTTGAAATGCCCCAACCAACAGGGGACCATGAAGAAATTGTTGTATTTTTATCTACAAAAATCACTTTAGAATATAGTCGCCTTAATTTGCCCTATGGTATACCAAAAACAGTATTAGTTAAACCAATTGAGAACGAATCAGCTTATTCGCCAGATGTGCTAGTCCTAAATCTGCCTAATTTAGTTAACGAACCTCTGTGGAAAAAACAATCAACTGTTACTCAAGCCGCATGTATTTCTTTAGTAATTGAGGTAGTGAGTACTAATTGGCGTGATGATTATTTAAAAAAATACGCTGACTATGAGGAGATGGGAATTCCTGAATATTGGATTGTCGATTATGCAGCATTGGGGGGTAGAGAATTTATTGGCAAGCCCAAACAACCGACTATTTCTGTTTGCTGTTTAGAAGAAGGTGAGTATCGCGTTAGTAAATTTCGAGGAGATGATCGGATTCAGTCAGCAATTTTTCCAGAGTTGAATTTGACGGCAGAGCAAATTTTTCTCGCTGGCACGGTCAGCTAAATTGAGCATAAAGCTATTCAACTTCATCTCAAAATTAAGTAGGATCAGCTAAATAATAGCTTTGGTACTATTGCTGTAGTAATTATTAATAGAATCCAGAAAGCGGCTGCACTCCCAAAAATCCAACTTATCCCATTTTTTGGAAGATTCTTCTCTGGGCGGGCGTCACGCCCACCCCACAATAAATAGTTAGATATTTTTTATTTGGATGTCCCTAACGTAATTAATAATTAGTGATTTTTCCCTATTCCCTATTCCCGATAATTCCCAAGCTAAAGATGAATGATTGGATTAATACTTGTTGATACTGGCTGCAATTTTGTTTGATAAACTTTCACTAATCTATCAATACCTTTGAAGCGATAATCTCCCATTTCTTGGAAATCTGAATGTTGTGAAAGCATTGCATAAGTGGCTTCACTAATTACGCATTCACTCGGAGGACAAACTCCTTCCATACGGGCTGCAAGATTTATTGTCGCGCCTAATGCTGTATAGTCTACCCTTTGGGAACTGCCAACATCTCCCACGACGGCTTTACCACTATTAATTGCAATGCGTAATTGTAGGGGTTCTTGCCAAAAATTATTAGCATTGAGATGTTCGAGACGAGTTAGCATTCCCTTAGCGGCAGCCACAGCGCGATCGGCGTGATCTAGTTGCGTTTCTGGAGCGCCAAAAAATGCCATAATACAATCGCCAATATATTTATCTAAAGTGCCGCCGCAAGTAAATACTTCTTTGAGCATTTCTTCAAATAAATTATTTAATAATTTAGCGATCGCAGTTGGTGTTAATCTTTCAGAAATTGCTGTAAAGCCAACTAAATCGGCAAATAAAATACTAATTTCGCTCTCTGATGGGGCTAAACGACCATCTGGCGACGCGCCTACAGATATCAACTGCTGCACCACCGCTGGAGAATGATACCGTTCTAGTCGGTGGCGAATCATTTCTTCAGTTTTAAGTTTCTCTACCAGCAACCAACGCTGGACGCTAGAAGCCACAAGGTTTGCTAAAGCTGAAAAAAAGCTTAGTTCTTCTTCGCCTTCATTTGCCCAATGGTAAGAAGAAAGATTGGCATCGGCATAAAGAACGCCCACAACTTTATTTTCATCCCATAAAGGCACTGCCATCGCACTACGAATGCCTTTGACTAAAATACTCTGTTCGCTAGCAAACCGTTCGTCTTGATGAGTATCACCGGTTTGAATAACGACTTTTTCTTCAAATACCTTTTGACAGATACTACGACTAATCCAGCTACCATCGGCAGGGAGATGTTTGTGTTGGGAAACATTTCTCGTGGCAGCATTTACTAACTCTAATTGCCCGCAACCATTAACATCAATTAATAATGCCAAGCGATCGATACTATCAAGATAACGAAATACAACTTGTTGCACCTGGGAAAAAATCTCTTCTATAGATGCCGCCGCGCAGAGATTTTTGGCGATATCAACTAAGTCTTTGAGACGGGCAATAGTTTTATCTTTATTGCTAATGTTGCCATCCCCACTATCAGCTGCAATCCATTGCTGTTGTAATTGTTCGACGTTATGAAGGATTGTTCTTTGCTCATTAGTTTCCGAAGTTGGCGCATACTCCGGTGTAAATGTCGATTGTGAAACAGGATTTGTGAGCAGCACTACCAGGCTAACATTACCCAGCCAAACGATATCCCCATGATGTAACTGTTGGGGACAGTTTACAAGATATTTATTTACTTGCGTGCCGTTTTTGCTGCCCAGATCTTCAATAGTCCACATACCTTCAGCCGTTTTTAAAATACGGGCATGGTTGCGGGATACTCCAGCAAAAGGTAAGTACAAGTTACATTCTGGCAGACGACCAATTGTAAATACATCTTGGTCAACTGCGATCGTTGTCTCGGTATCTCCCTCTTGTAGGCGTAGGGTGAGTTCAGTCATGAGTGTGATAGATCCATTGAAGCTACAGGTGCAAGCAACTTTTGCGTAAGTTATACCCTACAGGTTAACTCTTCACCTTTTCTTTATGACACTGTTAACTGCATTCCGACAACTGCGTGTATCTGATATTACAATAAATACGATGTGGCACGCCTAGTTAGAAATTAGTGTCAACTTCAGCTAAAACCTGTTCAAGTCTGGCTAGATCTAGTTTATAGCTATTGGTAAATTGGCGATCGCTACATCTCAGTAACAAAGTGGGAAAAGTAAGAAAAGTAGGATCTTTTGTAAAAGGAATTTACTACGCTGTTAATAAGCTGTATCTTCATATATGAGATAGACACAGTTTTTTGTTAGAGGATGTTTTAAAAGTGGTAGCTGAGGTATCCAAAATTTTAGATACCCGTACCTTCTCTTGCAAAACATAGTTAATGTTAAGTTTCAAAAGATAACTCCTAAGAATTTATTTTTAGATAACTTGAAAGTACAAATAATGTGGTTAAGTACAAGAGTAATTAGGTTTTTTAATGAAAACGAATATAGAGAGTATACAAACAATCTTGGATTGCCTGCTCATTATGAAATTCGGAGTATTGATTCTTGGTGCAATCCGCACCTTAGTTATTCGCACAACTTTCGTCTAGATTCATTAGAGCAAGTTTGGGACTTGCTCGATTGGCTGCCAATTCCGGTGTCTAGCCAGCAATATTATCTATTGTTTGCAGATGCTAACAAACAGAAGATTCCAGAAAATCATCCGAGATTAAAGCTACTGGGATACGATTTATTGGATATTGAGGACAAATCATCTTTGTGGAACTATCGACCTTGGAAAGGAGATTTAAAGCCCTTAATTCAAAAGGTCAATCAATATGGATTATTCACTTGGTCAGATGCTGCAACTGCTCAAGCTATCCTCCCCCAGGTTTGGCAAAACCACCCTCGTTCTGTTGTGAAGATTTGCGCTTTATTTGAAGTCTTGCCTTTAAAAGACTTCCAAAAATTGAAGAATAATCCAGAAGTCAAAATTCAGCAGCAAAGCCGGAGACGCCCCAGCAAGGCATCAAGGCGTCAGAATCAATTAGTGGCGGGTTTAAATGCCCCACTAAAAGATTGCTGAATTCTCAATTTGAGAATTCAGCAATCTTTTTCAATTAGGTGGGAATTCTAAAGCTATTTCACCGAGTAATCCCTTGCGAAAATCCGTTAAAAGTTGCCTTGCAGCTCGCTCAACATCACCTTTGTAACGATGCTCTGCCAAGGCGTGCAAATAGACATCTCCGGTTTCAGATATGGAATCGAGTTGGTAACGGGACTCTAGCGGTTTTTTTGGTAACAAATCTGTGGCTACAGCTTCTAAATAGTTCAGTAAATCTATTAAGGCGGCTGCTACTAGCTGATTATCGTAAGATGCTTCACCGATATCATCACAAATTGCTAATTTCAATGCTGCGTCTTGGTCTTCTAATCTCACGGGGATCACACCAGGAGCATCTAGCAATTCCAAATGTTCTGAAATTCGCACCCAGCGCAGTTGGCGAGTTACTCCAGGACGGGCTGCACTTTCTACTACTCGCCGTCCTAACAGACGGTTAATCAAAGCGGATTTACCGACATTGGGAAAACCAATCACTACAGCCCGCACTGGACGGGGTAACATGCCGCGATCGCTTCTTCTTTTATTCAGCTCTACTCCCGCGGCTTGCGCTGCCCGTGCCACTTCTGCTATACCTTTACCATGTTGAGCGTTGGTAAAATAAGGGGTTTCTCCTTGACGTTTAAACCAATCTACCCATAGCGATCGCATTTGCGGCGTAATCATATCTACTCGGTTGAGTATCAACACCCGTGTCTTACCCTCCACCCACTCAGCTATTTGGGGATGGTGAGTCGCTAAAGGAATCCGGGCATCTCGGACTTCAAACACCACATCTACGCGTTTTAGCTGTTCTTTGAGATTCTTTTCAGCTTTGGCAATGTGACCTGGATACCATTGAATCAGGTTTAATTTATAGTTTTGAGTTATAGCCATTTGTTATTTGTCCTTTGTCCTTTGTCAGTTGTCCTTTGTCCTTTGTCAGTTGTCCTTTGTCAGTTGCCCTTTGTGATAAATGACTAATGACTAATGACCAATGACTAATGACTAATGACTGTAGCCGCTTCATGTAAAATCAAACGATTCCCATCAGGGTCATAAGCATAAATTTCTCTGCCGTGGGAAGCGATGGAAATCTTTCCTGGTGGGGGATGGCCCAAAGCAGTTAAGTGGGCGATCGCATCTTCCAAGTTACTCACCTCTAAACATAAACTTATCTTACTTTTGCCATAGACACAAAGCGCCGAGTCCAAAGACATGGCTTCAAATTCCGATTCATTGGTGTCCTTTGGTTTAAAAATGCCCAATCGCATACTAGGCAAATGAAACTCAGCATAGACATTCGGAATCAAAGTAACTGGCTTTTGTTTGAGGAATTTTGTATAGAAACTCACTAAATTTTCACAATTAATCGATGCTATGGTAACAAATGCATCAATACACAGAAAAACCATATTTATCTAATACGTAAGTGGATATAATTTAGATGTCAAATCCCAATGAGTGAAATCACTTTTCTAAATAGCTTTTAGCTTCTCCCATTAATATAGCTGGCTTCTACCTATCACTCTTTGAACTTTTTGTGTACATAGCATAGGCCGTTAAGATGTCCACTTGAGAAGAACTTTATTGTAATACTATGTGGAAATGATGGTACAGTACACGTATTACACGCATTAATTGTTTATGATGCATCAAAGCTAGTCTACTCAATGAATTGTTTTAGTTCTAAAGTTTGGACATGCTAAATCTTAAAACCAGTATTTTCCTCATCGCAGTTGTCTGCATCATCGGCACAGGCTTAGTCATGTATCTACTAGGCGGCATTAACCCAGGACAAATTCAAGCTTGGCTGAAGTCTGCTGGCATCTGGGCACCAATTATCTATATTCTTGTGTATGTTGTAGCAACTGTAATGATTTTGCCCTCAACAGCACTTAATTTGACTGGTGGTGCAATTTTTGGCCCAGTATTAGGAACTATTTGGACTAGTTTAGCAGCGATTATTGCTGCGATCGTTTCTTTTACTTTTACCCGGACTATTGGACGTGAAGCAGTAGCCAAAAGACTAGCCGGAAAATGGCAAGCAATGGACGCAGAAGTGCGCCGAGCAGGATTATTTTATATGTTTGCTATTCGGTTAGTAGCAGTTATGCCCTATGGTTTAGTCAACTTCACTGCGGGGTTAACTTCGGTGAGCTTTAAAGATTACGTTCTAGGTACAAGCTTGGGCACAGTTCCTGGAGTTCTACCTTTTGTCTTGTTAGGCAGTTACGGTTTAAAGGCTTTTAGTACAGGAGATTTTTTACCAGTGATATTAGCTCTATCACTAACAGGAGTACTAGTGGCAGCAGCAACATGGTATCGTCGTCGTCGCACGTTTCCCTCAAAGGGTCTAGAGGTTCTGAAATCATCAAACAATGACACAGATCATCAAGATAACTAAACCATATTCTTCTCATCAGAGAATAATTAAATTTATGAAAAAAAGCTAGGTGCAAAACCTCGCCCGCAAGTGGCGCGAAAAAATCATTATTTACCAAGGTACGTAGAAACCCCAACGCCAGTTCTCTCAAGTCGGTAAACCCGCCCACGAGACTAGCTCCCCCTTGTGGGAAGCTGTATTTAATTTTGAATTTTGAATTTTGAATTGATTCATATCTGTTTCTTTGAGTATCAAGCGAATTATGAGGTTTTGTACATGCTTTTAAACAATGATAATGTAGAGCTTTCTGTAGTAGTTCCTATGTACAATGAGGAACCAAATATAGACTATCTGTTTGAACGATTAGTATCAGTCTTAGCTCGTTTGAACATGAAATATGAGATTGTTTGTGTGAATGACGGTAGTAAAGATAATACCCTCAGATGTTTGGTTGAGTATCATTACCGTAACCCTGCAATCAAGGTCGTTAACTTATCCCGTAATTTTGGCAAAGAAATTGCTCTTACAGCTGGCATTGATTATACAACAGGTGCAGCAGTAGTCCCAATTGATGCGGATCTCCAAGATCCACCGGAATTAATTGAGCAGCTAATTACTAAATGGCGTGAAGGTTATGACGTAGTTTATGCAACTCGTCGCTCACGTCAAGGAGAAACCTGGACTAAGCGTTTCACTGCTAGTGCTTTCTATCAAACTATAGCTAAGTTGAGCCACACTCCAATTCCCCCAAACACTGGGGATTTTCGTTTGTTAGACCGACGTGTAGTCAATGCTCTCAAACAAATGCCAGAACGGAATCGTTTTATGAAGGGTTTGTTTGCTTGGGTTGGTTTTCAGCAGACCTCAATATTATACGATCGCTCTCAACGTTATCAAGGAGCTACGAAGTGGAATTATTGGAAACTTTGGAACTTTGCTATTGATGGAATTGCTGCATTTAGTTTAATACCTTTAAAGGTTTGGAGCTACCTTGGTCTTACCATATCCTTAATTTCATTTTCATACGCCAGTTTTTTAGTAATTCGGACTTTGCTATTCGGGATTGATATTCCTGGTTATGCTTCTTTAATGGTGGCAGTACTTTTTTTAGGAGGAGTACAGCTAATGAGTTTGGGAATGATAGGTGAATATCTGGGACGCGTTTATGACGAAGTAAAAGGACGCCCACTTTATTTGGTTCGAGATTTTTACGGCTTCGTGCCTGAATCTATCAATGAAAAATCTCTTTCTTGTCGTCCATAACTAAATGAAGAGGATGTTCGATAAGTATCATTTTTGATAGATAAAAATCCTCTTTTAAATTGGAGAGCAATAAATGAATATTCAAGTTGTAAAATCCAATTGGGTTCGGGAAATTTCTACTTTATTCCTGCTGGGAATCGTTATTATATTCACTTCATTTCCTTTATCACTTTATGGAATGAACTGGTCAGATACCAGTCAAATATTTCATTTTGGCAATAGAATTTTACATGGCGATTTTCCCTATAGAGATTTTGATTACCAAACTGGATTTATCGGTATATTTATAGATGGCTTTTTTCAGAAAATATTAGGAGAAACTTACGCAAGTAGTTTAGTTGCTAGGTTGTTGGTGAAGATTACTACCGTATTTTTCTTTTATTTATCTTGTAGGCAATTTACTTCAAGGCTCATATCCTTCTCTGTCTCTAGTGGATGGGTATTCTTGCATCCCGTACTTTATCGTGGGGGAAATGATAATTATGTAACTTTGTTTTTATCAATTACTATTTTTTTGCTTATTTTGGGCTTGAACAAGTTAGATGAAAAAGCTTCATTTTTATATTTAACTACAGCCGGATTTTTTCTAGCTTTAGTGATGGCAGCACGCCAAAGCAACGGCACTATCTGTATAGTAGTTACGTTAGCAGTTCTTTTAGTCTATACTTTGAGAGATTTAAAAAGATATTTCCTGTCTGTTTTCACTCCATTTTTAATAGGAATTTTTTCAGGGTTAGGATTAATAGTAGGAATTTTATTATGGAATAATAGCTTCTGGGCAGCATTTTATCATCTTTTTATTGCTGCTTCCGAAAAAAAAGATATCAGCACTTTTTCTAGTTTAATCGATGCTTTATCAGGTGGAGCAATTTACCGTAATTCTTCTGTCCGAGACATTCTCGCATACCTAGTTCTTCCATTAGCCTTGTGTGCGATAGCTTTTCTGATTATCAGAGAAGCAGAAAAATTAGTATTTAATCAAAACTTTAATTCCGATGAATTGACAACAACACTAGATAATACAAAATGGAACTACAGAAGAGAACGAGGAATCAGATTTTTCAACAGGTATCGCGTAAGTCCTGCAATAATAGTTATTATTTTGCTAATTGTTGGTGCATTTTTGGGAAAAAAAATCTTAGGTGGGAATAATATACTTGTTTATGACATACCTAGAACATTCTTTAGTTTAGCTTTAATTGCTAGTTGTGTTTTTCCTGAGAAGAGTAAACAATTTTTCGGATTGCCATATCCAATTTTTCCATTACTAATAGCTCTCACACTAGGGACAACTTGGGCTATGCAGATGTCTTGGCCTGGTAGACCGTATACAGATGACGATGTTTTAGTTTTCTTAGCAACGCTGACTATAATTATGTCAACTAAAATTTCCACTAGATGGAAAAAAGGCTTAGCATTGGCATTTTTGTTTGTTACAGTCAGCCTATTTTCAGGACATGTGATTCGTCACTCCACTGGCGTAGAAGCAAAATATTACATCCCAGGTTTCTATCAGAATACTCGTTATCCTCTAGAACACCCAATGACAAAATTTGTGCAAGTAACCAAAGAAAAAGCACAAGCTTTTTCGATGCTCCAAGAAAATATTAAGCCTGGGGACTCTTGTTTTATATATGGCTCTGCATCAGTTTTATATACTTTACTAGATTGTCAAAATCCAACACGTATTGATATAACAAACTCAGATGCTCTGACTTTAAAGGTTGCACGCGAGGCGGTTTCTGTTTTAAAAGCGAACCCACCAAAGTGGATTGTTGATACAGGTAAAGGTGGTTTTTATATTCCACATATTTATGATGGTTCGCCAAATTTTTATGGTGCTTTCAATCAATTAAGTCCAAAGGAATTACATACAGGTTTACAAAGTTTGATTGGTGATTATCAATTAGTAACTACTGTCGAGGATCGATTCCCCAAAGGAAAAAAATTAGAAACCAGAGACCAAGATAAAGTTTTTAGGTTTCGTTTATATAAGCGCTCAATGAACAAGGCACGTTAACTATCAACAGTCAACATTTATAGCTTTTATTCTTTCCAAGCCAGTGTAAATATTAAACCGTTCTCCGCGCAAGAATCCAATTAAGGTAATTCCGAATTCCTTGGCGACAGACACCGCCAAACTACTGGGAGCAGAAACAGAACAGACGATGGGAACTCCAGCAATTGCAGATTTTTGTAAAATCTCAAAACTAGAGCGCCCGCTGACAAGGATAATATGATTTTTTAAAGGTAACTCGTCACTGAGGAATGCGGAACCAATCAATTTATCTAAAGCATTGTGACGTCCAACATCTTCGCGCAGATTTAACAATTGTCCTTGAGCATCGAAGGTGGCCGCAGCGTGTAGACCCCCTGTAGCGGTGAAGATACCTTGAGCAGCTCGGAGCTGGTCTGGTAGGCTGTGGATGATTTCAGGTGTTACTGTTAGACCAGCAAAAATCGCTGGACATCCCCGCAGATGCAAAGCCTCAAGGCTGGCTTTACCACATACCCCACAGGCGCTACTAGTGTAGAAATGACGTTCCAAAGGCTGTAAGTCTGGAATTAACCCATGCCGTAGTTCTACATTTACAATGTTATATCGCTGCTCACCATCTACTGATTTATCTACACAGTAACTAATACGTTGGATATCTTCCCTACGGTTAACGACTCCTTCAGCATAGAGAAAACCAGCAGCTAGTTCAAAATCTGCGCCTGGTGTTCGCATGGTAACAGCTACAGTTTTTTGGAAGGGAGCGAGGCGAATTTCTAAAGGTTCTTCGGTGGTGATATGGTCTAAACGCGATCGCATTTTACCATTTTCCACAATCCAAACTCGCCCTTTGGTTTTGCTACCAGCTTGTTTATTCATCACCTATCAAATTTTAGCCACCGTCAATTGTTATAAATTTTCGGGATCTATATTTAATTCTCGCAGTTTTGCTGCCAAGCGATCGGCACGTTGTTTTTCTTGTTCAGCACGTTGTTTTTCTTGTTCAGCACGTTGTTTTTCTTGTTCGGCACGTTGTTTTTCTTGTTCGGCATATTGTTTTTCTTGTTCAGCAACTTCTTCAGGGGTGGGAATGAGTACTCCTTCTGCTGTAAAGTAACGCAATTTCTGTTCATAAACACCCAAGTACAAACTTAGCTGTTGACTCCACAATAATCCTTGAGGATTCTGTTCTATGGGCTGATAAGTACCACCAACTAAGATAAATCCAGCAAATTCTAAATTTTTCGGGCCAAACCAAAAGTATTCGGGAGTGCGGAAGATGTCTTGATAAATTTGTTTTTTTAGCCCTTTATCAACCGCTGCGGTGGAATCAGAAAGTAGTTCTATAATCAAGTTGGGATATTTACCATCTTCTTGCCAAACTACCCAACTATCACGGGGCTTGCGTTCGGTATCTGACACTACAAAGAAATCTGGCCCCCGGAAATCTGAAGATTTTCGCTGGCGCGGACTATAATAAATTGTTATATTACCTGCACAAAAGAAATTATTTAGGTCACGCCACCACCAATCAAGACATTTGATTAGTAGCAACATTTGTTGCAAATGTAGGTATGTTTCCAATGGCGGCTCGTTACTTTCTAAATCTGCTGAAGGAAATATTATATCTTTTGGGAGTTCAAAATCTTTAGCGACAGACATGGCTGCAAGTTTTGGGGTGATATAAGTTTAGCGTAGCAGTAGAAATTAGAGATGCTGTTAATACTGGGAAATTTAAATTTTTTCTAACCAGGCGATCGCATTATAATCAGGAACACCTTCGAGCGATCGCTTACTTTTATCTAATAACACATTCCCTTCCGGCCAATGTACTTGCAAGTTACCTGATTGAATAGGTGCAATGTAAACTTGCCCTGGCAATTCGCCTAACTCATTTTTCAGAACTACTCGATCCTCATCCTTTAAACCCAACTTTGCCGCATCAGCAGCATTCATTAACACCGCCTCTCGCACTGCCCCGGTAATTGCATCTCTGCGTTCCTGTACCATGCTATTAAATTGTTTACCCCGGCGGGTTGCTACGAAAAAACAGCCCTCTGGTAATTCTCGCTGGCGTGGCAATAATACCCCAAAGTGCGCTTTACCATTAGGTGTAGGGAAATTCCAGCCAAAGCACAAATGTGAACCGCCATATTGAAACTGGTCACCAGCTTGCTGCAAGTGTTGAATACCAGCATACTGTGGAACGACTTGAGCAATTTCTTGACGTATTGCAGATGTCTCAGCAAAAACTAACTTGTCGGCTAAATCTGGCTTGACGCGTCTTGCCAATTCCAAAAACACTTCCCACTCTGGACGCGCTTCGCCAATACGCGGCCCTGGAATTTCTGGACTGAAAATTACCCGGCGTTCGGTGTTAGTTTCTGTAACTCCCCCTGGTATTTCATAACGAGTTGTGGCAGGTAAAAGCACTACAGTATCAGCCGGTTCCACTAACATCTGGCTGGAGAGAACAATATCCATATGCACCCGCAGGGGTATTTGCTTGAGGGCACTTTCCACGTAATCTGGTTCTGGGAGTACTTCTAGAAAATTTCCCCCCACCGAAAACAACACATCTAATTGTCCCTGATGTGCAGCGTTAATCATTTCTGGAGCAATTAAACCTTTAGTTGCTGGCACTTCAAAGCCCCAATGCTGACTTAATTGGGCAGCATTTTCTGGGGTGATGGGTTTACCGCCAGGAAATACCGTCGCATAACACCCCATCTCTGCACCACCCTGGACCCCAGAGTGACCGCGAATTGGCATCAAACCGCAACCTTCCCGACCGACGAAACCTTTGGTGAGGGCTAAGTTGATAATACTTCGCACATTATCTTCACCGCACTCATGCTGAGTAATGCCCATACTCCAAACAAATACCGCTTTTTTTGCTTCCGCGACCATTTTGGCAAAGGCGTACATTTCCTCACGAGATGCGCCAGAAAGCCTTTCTAATTCTTCCCAAGATTGGCTTTCTATGGATGCCTTAAGTTCTGCAAAACCAACTGTGTATAAATTAATAAATGACTCGTCTACCCAATTGTTGGCAATTATATGTTTAATTGTGCCATTTAAAAATGCTATGTCCCCGCCCATATTAATTAAAAAGAAATCTTCGGCAAACTTGGTACCGAAAAGGGCGCTTTCCACAATTGAGGGCACCCAGTAACGCTCCATTCCTGGCTCGCGGTAGGTGTTAATTACTACAATTTTAGTGCCAGCTTTTTTCGCATAATGCAGATATTTAACGGTAACAGGCTGATTATTGGCAACATTTGAGCCAATGAATACTAGCAAATCAGTACCAATCCAGTCTTTATAAGAACAAGTAGTAGCACCTGCACCGAGAGCGGCTTTTAACCCTGCTGTGCTGGGAGAATGACAAATACGGGCAGCATTATCTATATTATTGCTTCCCATTGCCCGCACAGCTTTTTGCGTAGCGTAGTAAGTTTCGTTAACAGTGCCGCGACTGGTAACATAAAAGCTGAGGCGGTCTGGTGTAGTGGCGCGGATGCGATTAGCAATTACCTCTAAAGCTTCATCCCAGTCCACACGACGAAAGCCTTTTTCGCCACGTTGACGAATCATCGGGTAGGGAAGTCTTCCCAAGTCGCGCAATTGGGCACTTTTTTGTTTTTGCAACTGCGAGACATTCTCTAATAGCACGGGGTCAAAAGCTGGCATGGTATTCATCCGCAACAACCGCAAACGGACATTGCACAGATGAATGCCATCTAAAGTCCAATCTTTCATCCCGGTTGTGCCGAGAGCGCAACCATCGCAAACGCCTTTATTGAGGATATTCCAACCATAGGGCAGTTGGTCACGAGAAAGCCAAATTGCCCGAAATACTTCCCAGTAGTTATTCGGGTACTGTTCGCCGATACCGAAAGGCTTCCAACTTGCCCAGTGCTGGGGCGTCCAAAATTTCTTTGGTTTTGGCAACATCACACCCTCCCTGTGAGGTGATATGGTCATTCTTCTACACTATCGTTTAGTAACATGATTTAAAAATCCGGGCACTCGGCGCTGACTATTTGCGGATGGCAGTAGTAGGTTAAGACTGTTTCTACGGTATCCCCAATCCACAGAGCGACTTTATCCGGGGATATCCCAGAGCTAATTGCCCAGTTAGCGAACGTGTGCCGCGTGGCGTACGTGTTGCAGGTCGATTTATCGGTTAAAACTACTGAAATACTTGCTATGTATACATTTTAGCAGTTTTAAACTTCGTTTTTTCTGAGTTTGTGAGAAATCCGGGCTAATCTACCTGGCAACTGTTATAAATAAAAACTCCTAACACTATGTGTTAGGAGTTGCTCTATTTACCTAGCAATTTGGGATCGCAACTAAGTCAGATTAATTAAGCGAAATTTGGCAATCTATTAATTAACTAGATCTTAGATTCAGTAACAACCCCTAATTTCTCTTGAATTCGGACTTTAGCAGCCTTGAATTCAGTAGCGAGCTGCTCACTTTGCTCTGTACTCAAGTTGTTGCGAATTCCAGCAAACATCGTGCTTTCTTCTTGACGAACGTGGTCGCCAACAATGTCCATTAGCTGTTTGACTTGATCTTTGAATTCAGGTGCAGAGGGGCTAATAGATCTAATTTGGTCTAACCGCCGCTTCATGTCAGCTTGTTCGTCGTACAGTTCTTGGGTGTTGTCTTGACCGTAGAAAGAACGTACTCTTGGGTAGACAACTTCTTCTTCAGCTTCAGCGTGGGCAGTGAGATCCTTGTAAATTTGACCGAAGTATTCTTGGATCTTTTGTGGATCGTTGCTTTGTAATAGTTCGGTAAACAGAGTATTTACCTTGTTGTGATCGAGGCGAATGACATCCTGGATATTCAAATCCTTTTTGTCACTACCTTGGGTGACAGCACTACCTACTACACCACTTACCGCAGCCAAAGCATCTTGAACACGCGCCCAAATTCCTTGATCTGCATCTTGTCCAGTTAGTTCGCGGACACCGAGAATTTCTAGAATCCCTTTGAGTTGCTCTTGGTGAGCGCGGTTTTCAAAGTTAATGGTATTCAAAGGTCCAATCGCCACCATTACATCAGCACCAACTTTCTGAGCAGCTTTGTGGACTATCAAGCCACTCGTTACTAGTTGATGTTTCAGCAATTCATGTTGAGATACTTTTTCATATAGGCTTAGCTCAGAACCTTTAAACAATTCTCTTGCTTTTTCAATGAATTCTCTCAAGTTTTTTTTAGGTTCAGCCTGAATGCCATACTGAGTAATTACAGTTTCCAAAACACCAAGGTTTTTTTCATCATCTTTGATGAAATTGCGGATGCGATCGGCAATTTCAGCATCAAGTCCTTCTCTCAAAAGGAGTTGTTCATTTTCGATGACCAATTCTTGCAGTGCTTTGATACTTGCCAATTTTACAGCAATAGCATTGCGTTTCGTATCATCTAAAGTAGCTACCATCCTGAGTTCTCCTCTAACAAAGTGTTCGGAATTATTGCTAATCTCAGGTTGACATAGAGGTGAGGGTGATTCCATCTTTCTTTTGAGCGATTGCCTTCACAACTGTGGGTAGAAAAATATCAAGTTTATTGCTGCAAAATAGAAATATGAATTAGGGCGATCGCTTTGATTTGTAATTCCAATCAGGGCAACCTATTCACTATTCATTCAAGTTGAGCAAACACCCATTCTGGAGCGAGAAAAGTATGTCTCTGGGATGATTAAACTACTCTACATTTGAACTGGATAATTAGGGCGGGCTTTTCGGCCCACCCCACAAGGGTTTAATCAAATTTACATATCCAAGCTAGTTAGATATGCAAACTAGATGTGGAACAGCCGATCGATATTGCAGTTTTCGGGTATCTGAACCACTTCTACATGCTAAGGACACAGCAATGCTGTGCCCTTAGCATGTAGTCTATTTACCTGAAAATAGCTGTAAAAGTGAAAGGATAAGTTGGCTTGTCTGATTACTGGATTACTGCTGCATCGAAGGTATACGAAATATTCTACTGAATATAGGAATTCTTACCTTGGGCTGAGGTGCAGTTATATTAGCCTGAGAAACAGAAGAGTTATTAACTGTCTCAGAGAGGATAGTCGGTTTGCTATCATTAGAATTGAGCAAATCACGCAATTGGATAGCAGAAGGTGAATTTGAAGATGCGGCACTAATATTATCAGTATTTTGACTATCGGATTTTGCCGCAGTTTGAGCATGACATGGAGTAATAGTGCAAGTCGAAGTTGTTGCTAATACCAGCATTAGCAAATTCCAAATATATTTGTGCATGGTGATTTTTCAAATTGGTTAATAATATTCCAACTTTTCAGAGCTTGTATTGTTCTCTGTCTCAAAAGAAAATCGCGGTTTTACCCAGATAACTGATTGCGCTCTCAAATAAAGCCTGTTACACATTCCTAGCTGTGACTAGAAATTTGTGCAACTTACAATATTAATAATTTAGTTATATTTGCTTTGATTTTAAACAGAAATATTACTGATTTTAAAAAAAATAGTCTTCATGATAACACTATCATTTTGGACATTAGATAAATTTAAATATAAAATTCACACATCTTGTTTTTAATAATTTGTACTTTTGATGGAGTAGCTTCGGTAAATGAATACGTGTATGCGTTCAGGGACGGATATAAATCTGAGTTTGTTAAGTAAATACTGATAAAATGATTTGCTGATAAGCTTAACAGCCGATATGCTAAAACTGTATTCGATACCGAGAACCAACAATCAAAGGATAATTTTTTGATTGATGTCGATTTGTGAAGGTTTACCATCCTCTCCAGAAACTTTTGTAGCATCTGTTCAATCTTAGACATTAAACTAGATTTCTCTGGTTAGTGATGGTAATATCCGCACTCCTATCTTCTTAAAATTTATGAAATTTAGAACCTTCAAAAATCCCTTCGTAATCATACTAGTTAGCTTCAGTCTGTTGCAGACAGCTGATGCTCAAACTTCTGTAACTGAAACCTCCAAGTTATCTCAAGAAGTTTCTGTGCTTCGCAAACAGGGTGCAAATGGGTTAGAGATATTTCTCAAATCCCACGCGAATGAGTTAAACACCTATTCTTCAGGCACAGTTTTACCTCCTGCTGCACTGCGGGCGGCTTTAGACGAACTCTGCCAACAGCGGGACTGTTACGCCTCTCGTCTGTATTGGTACACTGACATAGAACAAGCCAAAGCTGCTGCTCAAACCAGTGGTAAACCGATTCTGTCTCTGCGCTTGCTGGGCCGACTCGATCGCGATTTGAGTTGTGCTAATAGTAGGTTCTTCAGGGTAGCACTGTATCCTAATAGTGAAATTTCTCAGCTGCTTCAAGACCGCTTTATTTTGCACTGGGAATCAGTGCGCCCTGTACCACAAGTTACAATTGATTTCGGTGATGGTCGCAAGTTGGAGCGGACGATTACAGGCAATAGCATTCACTATATATTAGATGCGTCCGGTCGTCCAATCGATGCGATTCCAGGGTTATATGGCCCTAAGGCATTTGTGCGCCAGCTACAACAGGCTGAAGTAGTAGCAAAAAATTATAGCAAATTGACACCAAGCGATCGCGAGGCTTTTTTAAGAAGATACCACAGCGAGCGCTACAATTCCATCCAAGCCCAATGGCTTGCTGATTTATCCCGTCTGGGTATCGAGTCTCTCCCAAAGTTGGTGGAATCTCCCAGCAATTCCACTCAACCACCAACAGCCCAAACCGCAAGTTCCCTGGCAGTTTCTAAAATGATGGTTGAAAGACCAATGCTCACTGCGCTCCAATCTAACGCCCAACAAAATCAAAAGGCTTTAGCTGAAATTACCGACCAAGAAGCTTGGAACAAAATTGCTCAACTCTACGCCAACGATGCCAAGTTAGATAGAAATAGCATTTCTTTAATTAAAGCTAAAAAGTCTCAGCCTGCCAATGCTGCAAAAAATAATTTGCCGATAATAGTGAAAAATTTTGAAGCCGCAATGGCTTTAGATACAGTTAGAAACGAATATATATTGCACAGCCAAATTCATCAATGGTTTATGGAGGGTAACCAAACAAAGAATGTGAAAATGCTCAATCAGCAAGTATACGACCAACTCTTTTTAACTCCTAGTTCTGACCCTTGGTTGGGGCTTTTTCCCAGCGATAGCTACAGTGCAATTGATAATGATGGTATTCGTTAAGCTAATTTTGGATTTTCAGTACTAGAGTTTAGACTAGTCAGGAGTGCGCAACTGCTGAACAAATCAGTTATAAAACTTTGTTAATAAGTAGAAGGACTGAATTAAACTAAAGTTCGTAGTATGGGCTTTAGCCCTTAAAACTCCTGTTAACAGCGATAAATCGCTGACTACGAACAAAGCTCCAATCTTACATTTATAGCAGAAGGCAGAAGGCAAAAGGCAGGAGGCAGGAGGTAAAAGTATTACTATTCCCAATACTAGGAAAAACCGTAAAATCATCCCGCATTTATATAACGCCTCATTAATCATTAAGTATAATCACAGCCATCTAGGCGATCGCACTCATATCTGCCTTTAATTTCTTGATTGAAAAAGCTGCCGATTGAGTCTGAGGCATGTAAATCTTCCCAAGTATCTTCGTCTACGCCTAAGTACTGATAGATAGCGCCATTTTGAAACTCAACTTGCAAAATCTGTTCGTCGCGATCGTAGCCTACAGCCGCCGCCATTGATGAGCTAACTGGTAACATAGCAATTGGTTCTTCCTCAAAGGCTAGTGCAGTAGTTTCGGCAATCACCTCGTTCAGTTCTTGCAATCCTTCATAAGCTTGTATTGGCGCTGGAATTTCCAAAAACTCTAGCTCGTTACCCCGATCGAGTAACAACTGCAAATATCCTTCAGAGTGAGCGATCGCTACCAAACTGCTCAAGTCTACCTTAGATAGCCTCATTAATTTTACTCTCCTGTTGGCGTAGTCGGGAGTGTTAAAGTTTTATACAACATTGAAGTACTTTAATAGTATTAATGTACTATTAAAGTACTTCAATGTCAAGTTTTTCACACTTTATTTCCTTTAGGTGAGCGTACCCCTGCGGGGAAGCAAGCTACGCGTAGCGTCTCGTAGAGAAGCCGAAGCCTTGAATTTTGAATTTTGAATTGGTATCACTTGTCCTCTTTTGGTTAGGGATCTCTGCTATCAACCATTAGAGAAAATACTCTATTTAATGGATTTGGAGACAACAGTAAGGGCAGAACTGACTTTTATATATATAAAATTTATAGTTTATTGCTATTTAAATCATATTTACTTATTAAAAAATTGGTCTGATGCAAAAGATGGTTAATCTTAGATTATCTAAATGTTAAAACCTGATATTGCTGTCAGCAATTTTAATATTTCATAAACAAGGCTGAAAAATTTATTACATCTCACTCGCGAAAATAAGGAGATCCTATTGGTTAGAAAAATAGACGCGCCAAGTTTTCAGAGCAAACCGCTGGGGACGTACTTGATTGAAGCTGAACTAATTACTCCAGATCAATTAAACACAGCACTCAAGACACAAAAGTTGAGTGGTGAGCAGTTAGGAAAAATTCTGGCAAAGCATGGTTTTGTCAAGCAGGAAACCATTGAATACTTGATGTCAAACCTTGTATTGCCAGAGCGAAACAAAATCTTGAAAAATCAGTCGTATTCAAACAATCGCAAGAGCAATTATGTATCTGTAGTTGAGCCAAAGAGTTCTATCAAACCAGAAGATACGATGGTAGCGTTGCAATCAGCGCATCAATTAAAAGTATATCTTTCTGCCAACAAAACCTTCAAATTTTTGCTTGGTGTGGTATTGTTATTTGCTCTTTTCAGTCTTGTTGCTAATTACAACATCTACTATCTACCTGACTTTTTTGGGAGGGATATCTTTAGAATTCTATTCGACCTCAACAGTGAGAATAATATTCCTACACTTTACTCTGGAGTAGCTTTACTATTTTGTTCTATTCTGACCGAGATCATCTTCCAAGCTCAGAAGTTAGCTAAGAATAAAGATTCATGGCCTTGGAGAGGGTTGTCAATAGTCTTTGCTGGTTTTTCTTTAGATGAATTAATCGGTCTTCATGAAAGACTAACTAGACCATTGGCAAACATATTCAATCCCAGTGGTTTTCTTTACTACGCTTGGGTGATTGGAGGCGCTATCTTCGTACTTGGATTTTTGCTAGTGTTTGGGCGATTTATCACTACTCTTCCTAGAAAGACACGACGCTTATTTTTGATTGCTGGTGCAATCTACGTAACTGGTGCAATTGGTAGTGAATTGGTAGGCGGATACTATCATTATTACTACACTCAAAGTAATATGGTTTATTCCTCGATCGCGACCATAGAAGAGGTGCTAGAGATGCTGGGGGTAATTATTTTTATCTATGGGTTGTTGTCGTATATAAATTGCAATATGAAAGGTATAGATATAGGAATCCATCTGAATAATTCTAAGAAGCAAGACCAGAGGACTTAGCTTAAATAAAAAATACATGTTAACAGCCTCTACATGAGTTCTGTGTATCAGCTGTGGTGATTTGAAAACATCATCTAACCCGGACAAAGCCACCAAGGCTACAATGCTGTTTATTTGCCGCAGATGAGTTATGTGACGGGAGATTTGGATATTCACGATGGGGTGGTATTGGAATTATACGATGTGGTGGCGTTACCAGGGGTGCGTCGTCCAATGGCGATCGGGTTTCGCAGCGACGAAATTTGTCGGGTAGTAACGGTGGGATGAGTTAATAAAACCCCAGGACTGGGAATTCATTCCTGGGGCTGTTATACCTGACCACCTTTACCTTTTTAATGTAAAAATCTTGTAACTACTGAAGTTTGAAAAGACATATATATCTGTATTTTGTCCAAATATAATTGCATTTAACGAGAAAGTTTATGTTATTATTATCGGCTATTCAAGCGGCTAGAATAAATTTATATCTTGATATAACCCCAAAACAAAAGTTATTAGACTCTTGTAGCTAAAAGATATAATTAAAGTAATTATGTCTATTATTCTCAGCTTAAAAGCTTGCTTTTTAGGAAATAATCATTAAAAATAAAAATATCATGATTCAAACATGATTGTAGCCGAAAAAAGTGACAGAAGCCCTTACTAAAGTCCGCAATAGCGGGCTTTTTTTTTATTTGTATCTAATTAAGATCGGTCAATAAGTATTAATTTATTTTTAAAATTTAAACCAAAAAATTTTAATTTATCATTATTTTGTGTTCTCTACAGCAAGCCTATCTATATATTTGCTTGCCTGTGAATAAGTCATGTTATAAATCATGGCTAGGATTTTTATACCTAGATTTTTAGTACCACTGTTAAAAATCAGCATCTTCGGTAAATATTTCCAAATTAAAAGACTCTGAAAGCTATAAATAAAAACATAACTATAAGAATTACGTCTAAATATCTCACATGAGATAACTTTGTGAAAATGGTATTTGATTTTCTTAAAGAAATTTGAAGGCGATCGCCAAAAAGTTTTTGCTAAGTGAGAGGTTTTTTGTAAAGTCGTTTTTAATACTTAGAATAAGTTTTACACATAGACACTAAGATCTAAAGCAAAGACAACTTCTCCTCACACAGACACAGCAGAAATGGGGAAAGAAAAATAGTTCCCCTGTTTGAGTTTCCACAAGCTATATGCAAGCTTGGTCTTGCTGCTGAGAAAATATTCTATATATTTTAAGAAATATAAAGTTATGTTAAACTTAGTTACGAGTCAGCAGTCAATGGCAAAAAACATCTGACAAAAGGCTGATTTGTTAAACATTCCCACAGAACTTACAAAATGATTCTATCGACTCGTCCCGATCTAACTTCTGCCGATCAGAGACTGTCATCTTTAGTGACTGAAGAACAGCAGACTGTCACAGAAGCTGAAATGATGCAGGCTGTACGTACTTTGTTGATTGGATTAGGAGAAGACCCAGACCGCGAAGGACTAAAAGATACTCCAAAAAGAGTGATGAAAGCGTTGCAGTTTCTCACAAAAGGATATCATGAGTCTTTGGATGAATTGCTAAATGGAGCAGTCTTTACAGAAGATGCCCATGAAATGGTTTTGGTTCGGGACATCGATATTTTCAGTTCCTGCGAACATCATATTCTGCCAATTATTGGCCGTGCCCATGTTGCTTATATTCCCAATGGTAAAGTTATAGGACTATCAAAGATTGCCCGTATTTGCGAGATGTATGCACGACGTTTACAAGTGCAAGAGCGTCTGACGGTGCAAATTGCTGATGCATTGCAAGGGTTACTCAAACCCCAAGGGGTTGCAGTGGTCATAGAAGCAACCCATATGTGTATGGTAATGCGTGGTGTGCAAAAACCCGGTTCTTGGACTGCCACTAGTGCAATGCGCGGTGTTTTTGCCGAAGATGTGCGGACTCGTCAGGAATTTATGAATTTAGTACGCCACAATTCTAATTTTCATTAGATATGGCAACGAACAAGCAAGAGGCAACAGGATTGAAAGTCTCTTGATGTAGCGGTTTTACAATCGGATTATGTTTTAAACTATGCTTCAACTGCTATATCTCTAGAAATTAATTCTGCGTTACTCGAAATTTTTGTAGAGACGTAGCAGTGCTACGTCTCCACATGCAAGCCAAAGTACGTCAAAACAAGTTCAGTTGGGCCAGTATTAACAATTTCGTGTATTTCGTGTATTTCTCCTAGTTCTATCGCTACACAGTTCCCTGGAAGTAGGGGACTTCCAAATCAAAAATAATCTCGCTTTGGGAGGCAGGGAAGCAGGGGGAGCACGGGAGGCAGGGGGAGAAGAAATCAGTCGTATTGGATGCAGGGATTAAGTAATTTAATTTTTGGATGTTCCTAAGAGGTTATTGAGGGAAGTAGTAATCATTCAGGTCTCAAATCGTTGGATAATTCCACAATACCCCTAGTTCCATCAATCCGTACCCGTTGACCATCTTGCAATAGCCATGTTGCACCACGAACATCCATAACTGCGGGAATTCCGTATTCACGTGCAACGATCGCACCATGAGAAAGTCGTCCACCAGCTTCAGCAATCAATCCTCCAGCCCTTAATAACAATGGTGCCCAGCCAGAATCTGTGTAGGGTACTACTAAAATTGTATCCCGATCGATGTCCGGCACATCTTGTAAATTTCGCAACACCTTAACTCTCCCTTCGACTTGCCCGTGACTAGCTCCAATACCTTGTAAAATTTGGTCAGAGTAGAGGGCCGATGGTGCTAAGGGGTGAGGAGGTGTATTGCCGTAGACTACAAAAGGTACTTGAGTAATCTCGCTATCTTGGAAGAATTGCGATCGCCTAAATTCCACTAACTCAACCAACTTTTCAACTAAGCTGGAATCTTCACCCGCCACTAAATGCCGCACTTCATCAAAGTCTAGAAAAAAGATATCGTCTGTTTTCCTCAGCAAACCAGACTTTAGCCAAATCTTTTCTAAAGCAACGAAACACCAACGCAATTCAGCCAAAAGCCGTGAATAAACTTCGGTGACTCGTCCTTTAATATCCACCCGCCGCTGGACAAACCCACGTTTGCGCGTACCGAAAAAGATGCTATTGTTTGTGTTTTTCGCGCCTGCTTGTAGTTCGTCCCCCTGGATTAACTGCACAAACATCTGCTTGATGAGTTGGGGATTCTCCCGCCAAGTGGGAACGGAAATATCGGTTCCGACTTCACTTAAATAGCCATAATCCTGAAGCAATTCGTCAAATTCTTGCAGGATCTTCTTTCCTTCTGGAGTTTGGTGTAATTCCTGAAACACCTGCTGTGGCTCAAACTTAGATAATATCTGCTTGGCATCTGCGGCTATTGCAGCAAGCGATCGCAATGCTGCTACCTCTGGGGTGACGCTATGATCGATGTGCTTATCCTTCACCCGAAAAATCCCCTGCCTCAGGGCCGCACTCAAGGGAGCTAAAATGCTGTAATACGTCCCTCGATGCAGCAATTCCAAGATCGAGTCAATTCTTACCAACAGCTGCGGCGGTTCTAAGTTATTGATATCTTCCTGCGCCAACTCCGACAACCCAGGAATGAACTGTTTGTAATAATCCTGTTTGAAGTCCTTTTCTAAACTTAACTCTCGTTTGAGCAACCTCCCTAGTCCTGGGAAATTCTCCCAAGTTGACTTCCAAGACGGCTTACTGAGTTTCGCTCCTCTGGTTAAAAACTCCAGACTTTCCGGTGGCAATCCCATACGGATAAAAATATCTCCTAAGAGGGATGCGTTAAAGTAAGCTCTGGAATAGTGCAGAGTTGCTGTTTCAGTGAAATCTAACCCTGAAGCACGTTCGCCCAAAACTAAAGTAAAAATTTCCCCCCAAACTCCACAAGTTAAGGGACGATTAATCGACCATGTTAAAGGGTGAATTACTCCCGGAATTACTTCAGCAGCGATTTTCCGCGTCCAGATGGGTAGCAAAGTGGTGATTGGTCGAGATTGCAATACCCAAAGTGTTTGACCGTCGTAACTCCACTCGATATCTTGAGGAGTGCCATTGTAACGTTTTTCCAGTCGGTGAGCTAAATATGCAACTTGCTTGATTAGTGCTTGTGGGACTCGTCCTTCACCTTCTAATTGGACGGAGGAAGAATTTTCTGTTTCAAAAACAAAAGCGCGATATTGGTCTGGTGTGACTTTTCCGGAAACGACTTGTGTCGGGCTACCTGGGAGGGCTTCAATGATGATGGCATCACCTTGCTGGGTAATGGGGTCGCGGCTGAAAGCCACGCCAGAAAATACACTCTGGACTTGTTGTTGAATCAGCACTGCCATTGCTGTTTCATTTAAACCGCGATCGCGCCGATATTGTATAGCAGAGGGATGATTGTAGGAAGCTTGCACTTCGGCGATCGCTTGTTGTAACGCTTGGGGACTGGTAACATCTAAAACTGTTTTATACTGCCCAGCCGCAGAAGCGTGTTCTGAGTCTTCCCCAATGGCAGAAGAACGCACCACCAAGGGAGATAATTCAGATGGCTGGAGAAATTCCGTTAACAATTGTGGATCTTCATCAATTGGGGCAAGTACCCATCCCTTTGGTACTGGGTAACCCCAGCGCTTAATTTGAGATAATGTAGCTGCCTTTTCGCCGACGATGGCAGCATCTAACTCTTCATCTAAAGAAACCATTGCTCGCTCGCCGCGTAAAAATTCCAACATCGCTTGCGATTCTGTTTGTGCTTCTTGGGCTGGCAGATTCATATCGTCAGGAATTTTTGTGTAAATCCAGGCCATTAAACCAGCTAAAGCGACAGCCGCAAGCATTCTGGGGATATCACTCAGGTGTAGAAGCGTCACAAACAAAGGAAACAGCAGCAATACCCCAAATTTAACTACATGTCTGGAGTGCAGAACTGAAAAACTGATAGCTGTAAAGAAAAATACAAATATTGCCACCAGTGGGTCGTGTACGACAAATCCCCAGACGACATTTGTTGTACCTGCCCCTCTGCCTATCCAGTATCTACCGATTACCAGAGCAATGAGGGCAATTAATTCCCAAAACGAACCGCTGGGAAAGAAAGCACGGCACAGCAAGACTGCCGCGACACCTTTAAAAGCTTCTGACAAAACTGCCAGAATTCCGACAAATGTACCTCCGTGATAGAAAGCAGCCGATACACTGATGTTTCCGGTACCAACTTCTGATAATTGCTTACGTTTGAGGGCGTAAGTAATCCATCCAATCAGTGGCAATCCGCCCAAGAGAGGGCAGGCAATTAGAATAACTAAGATACCCCAAAGTTCAAACATTCTGGATTTTGGATTTTAGATTTAAATTTGCCATCTAAAATCTCAAATCTCAACTCTAAAATTTTTATGAAATTTTTGATGGTTATGAGGGGACTTTGAACAAAAAGAATTCATGAGTCAGAATTTTGAATTCTGAATTCTTCTTTAATTATTAGCTGCTTGATGGACACTTGGCGAAGACGGCGACGTTTTTGCCAGTGTCCTTCTAGGCTAATAATGGTTTTAGTTTAGTGCATAGGCAGCTTGCAGCGCCCAGATGATGAGAGCAGCGATCGATCCCAGAAGCAGCACGGTAGAGATAGTGACTACTTTTGGGGAATCTGCACCCTCAAACTTCATAATTCCTCGATTTAAGTCGGACACAGTTTTGTAATCCTCCTCTGTTACGGCATGAAACATTTGTCCGTTTTGATTGTAGTCCCTATATTGGCAGATAACGCTAAATTCCTAATATTATTTTGTTTAAGCTTTGCAACTTTTCCATCGCCATAATTACTTACTTCTTTGGGGGGATTGGTCTGATTTATACAAAGTGGGGAGGCAGGGGAGGCAGGGGGGCAGGGGGAGAAATGACTAATGACCAATGACTAAGGACTAAGGACTAATGATGAAAATATTGGTGTTTGTAATTTTGGCAGTGGCTGTGGGATTGTTTGTGTTACTTGTGTTACTAGAGATAGGATTGCGATCGCTCTTTGGCTTTGGTAATCCCCTGATTTACATTGGCGATGAGCAAATTGGTTATTTATTGGCTCCTAATCAGCGTACCCGTCGTTTTGGTAATCACATTGAAATTAATCAGTATTCTATGCGAGGTAGTCCGATTGCCAAGACGCCTGCACCTTCGACGCTGCGAGTCCTACTGTTAGGCGATTCTATTGCTAATGGCGGTTGGTGGACAGATCAGGATAATACAATATCTAGCTTGATGATGCGTTCTCTGACATCAGCGACTAACAGTAATTATCAGCAAGTAGAAGTGTTAAATGCTTCAGCTAACTCTTGGGGGCCAAGAAATGAATTAGCTTATTTACAAAAATTTAGCAATTTTAACGCCCAGGTAATAGTATTACTAATTAATACCGATGATTTGTTTGCTACTGCTCCGACTTCTTTACCAGTGGGACGCGATCGCAACTATCCAGTGAGGAAACCATCATTGGCATTGGTGGAAGTTTGGCAGCGTTATCTCACCAAGCAAAAGCCAATTCCGGAGATGAAAGCAGTGCATAATGAAGCAGGCGATCGCGTTGGGATTAATCTGGAGGCGATCGGTAAAATTCAAGGGCTAACTCGCCAAACCAACAGCGAATTTTTGCTTGTCATGACTCCCTTGCTAAGAGAAATTGGCGAACCAGGTTCCCGTGATTATGAAATTAAAGCACGCCAGCGCTTGAACGATTTTACCAAAGCGCAGCAAATTAACTATATCGACTTTTTACCGATATTTAATTCAAATCCTGACCCGAAAAGTTTGTTTCACGACCACATTCACCTTAACTTGCAAGGCAATCAATTTGTTAGTGAAATTATAGAGCGATCGCTTTTAGAAATCTTAACTAAGTCCCATTCGCAAATTCTTTAGCATTGTTTCTCACAGTCTTCTGAATTCTGTTTGATCAAGTTTCTCGAATCCAAAGTGCTAGCCCTCCGCCACGCCCACGAGCTGCAATGAAATCTTCTGTGACTAAAAAGAAGGCAAAGAAGGGTAGTTTAGCTATGGGCTGGCTATAAAAATCCTCGGACTCGACTTTACCAGAGCGAATCTTTCTGTTGTAAACAACACGACCGAACAGACTGATGAACATATAGTTAAAGTCAAATGCCAACAAATTTTTCTTACCCGTATATTGCATTGGCCCAGTCAGCTTTAACAATAGAGGAAATAATTCAACTTGATTACCAATTTCGCCTTTACCTAAACCCCGTTCTAAATTTGCACTAAAGGAAATATAAATTGCGACAAATTTGGGCACATACAAACCCTTGCCTAATACAATTCCTCCTCGTTCCCTAACTTTTTTTGTACCAGTGGCAAAGCAAAGCCGCCATTTTCCTACAAGAGATTCAAACCCATAGTTCAGCCGTTGTTGCTTGGCAGTTTTTTCTGCTTGTAATAATGCATTTACTAATATTTCAGCAGTAGGACGTGTAGCCTTTTGTCCTCGATACGCAGCCGCAGCCTGGGATAGCACGGTCACAAAGTCAGATGTCAAATCAGCCATCGCGATCAGCCTCACTATTTTTTTGTGATACTTCAAAAGTGCGTAGTTTACCGCCGTAGGTATCGCCTCTATCCTAAAGTTACAGGACTTACGCAATAACTACGATTTTACGTCATTACGAGCGGAGCGAAGTAATCGCCAAAAACTCTGGGATTGCTTACCTACACTACGTTTCGGTCGCAATGACAATATCGGTGTTGCGTAAGTCCTAAGTTAATGACCACCAGTGGTAGCAAGTTAGACCAGAGATTAGATCATGTTGTTTCATATCCGAACTTGATATTAATCAGAGCATGACCAACTTGGACGCATATTAAAGACTTTCGAGAATTTTTAGCACTTCTGCTGCTGACTGATATCGTTGAGAAAAGTCGAAATGTACCATTTTGTTTAAGATAATAACTAACTCGTTTGTAACCTCAGCTAATTCGCGCCAACTGTGCCAAATTTCTGTATTACCATCAGGTTCAGTTTGGATAATGACTTCACCAGTATTTGTATCTCTACGAAATACTCTTGGATCTACTCCAGTTAAAGCTTGTATACCCATAATTCCCAATGCATAAATATCGCTGTTGAGTTTTGGTAATCCACTCATTTGCTCAGAAGGAGCATAACTAGGAGTACCAATTGAAATAGTTTGATCTTCTTTTTGTTGGGGGTGAATTTGTTTAACAGCACCAAAGTCAATTAAAACAATGTGCCGATCTGATTCTCGTCTAATTAAGTTACTAGGTTTGATATCTCGATGAATTACACCATAGCTGTGAACAAAAACAAGCACGTGTAAAACTTCTTTGAGTATCTCCACAACTTCAGTTTGTTTGAGTCGTGTACCTGAGGCTAGCTCTTTATCCATAGCGTGCCCCCGGATAAATTCTTGCACTAAAGAAAATTGGCGGTTTTCTTCAAAAAAAGCTAACAATTGGGGAATCTGTGGATGCTTACCCAAAGTTTCTAAAATTTCTGCTTCCGCGTCAAATAAGCGTCTGACAACATTTAAATATTCTGTATCTTGGCGGGGAGGCCGTAATTGCTTAACTACACACTGGGGATTACCAGGGCGCTTGATATCCTCAGCCAAATAAGTATTACTAAATCCTCCAGAACCCAAATTTTCAGTAATTCTGTAGCGGTTGTTTAGTAGCGTGCCTACTGCAATTTCTTGCCCGATAGAATCAGCAATGACTGTTGGCGCTTCATTGGAAGCATCACCCCGTTGCCTTAAAAGAGCTTGCAATTCGATAATTAATTGTTGGTGTTCTTGAACTCGTTGCGTAATTTCTTTTTGCTCTTGCTTGGTTTGATAAGCGGTATAGGCAAGGACACTTCCGCCAGTAAATACTAACCCCAACATCGGAGGTATTACTGGTAACCATCCAGCTTGAGTAAAAATAATAAAATTACCTGCAAATAAAACAGCTAGGGCTGTTGCTCCTGCCAATCCTAAAGCTAAAGGATGCTGAATTCGCCATACTAATAAGCCACCAACTAAAGTCCATCCCCATATCCAAAGAACTTTACCCCACTCAGGAATAAACCAAAATAGAGGTTGTTGGTTAAGAACAACACTGAGAATTTGACTAACACTTTGGGCATGAATTTCAATTCCTGCCATCTTGCCAGAATTATCTGACTTACCACTAGTAAATGGCGTATTAAAAATGTCATTTAAACTATTTGCTGTTGAACCAATTAAAACAATACGGTCTTTAATTAAATCTGGTTTAACTTTATCCTCAAGCACTTCTGTAATTGTTACCTGCTGGGCAATTTTATGACCAGAACGGTAATTAAGCAGGATTTGGTAACCGCTGGTATCGGCTTTTTCATACCCACCAGCATTACTTTGCAGGGGTTTAAATACAATATTTCGTAATTTTAATTCTTTATTTGGAGTAAATTCTGGTTGAATGCCACCAACTTCTAAATATTTGAGTGCTAGCTGTAAACTAAAGGAATATGTACTTTGACAAGGGTCAGATTCATCTGAACTTGCTAATAATAAATTGCGACGAATTGTAGAATCAGTATCTTCTACAACATCATTAAATCCCACTCGTTCTGGTTCAACCCCTTGAGGCGGAGCAATTCCTGGATTTTTAAAACCAGAGTGTTTGCAGATGGGAATGATGATATCACTCTGTTGTAGGCGCTGTAGTAGTTTATCGTGACCGGGCTGTACTGGTAAATCACGAAAAATATCTAGACCAATGGCTCGCGGTTCGTATTCCTCAAGTTTGCCCAACAGTCGATCTAAAAGTTCACCAGACAGCGGCCAACTCCATTTTTGGAGATCTTTTTCACTTAAAGCAACAATCAACAGACGAGAGTCTGGACCTGGGTCAGCGCGTAATTGGATCATCTGGTCGTAGACTCTCATTTCCAGAGGTTCAAAAACCCCAAGTTTTTGAGTGCCTACTAGTAAAACTGTAGCGATCGCACTTGAAAAAATAACTGGCTGTCTCAATAAACTTTTAAAGTTGGCAAACATTTTTTTACATAATGTTGACTGTTGACTGTTGACTGATGACTGTTGACTGAGGAGTTAAGAGTTATTCTCGCTCTGCCTCTCCTACCTCCCCATCTCCCCATCCCCTCATCTCCCAGTCCCCAGTCCCCAGCCACTACTTCCTGCCTAGCACTAATCTACTACGTGTTTGAGATAATGCACGATCGCCTCTGCTGTTGGTACATTAGTTGCCAGTAAAACTTGATTAATAGTGCATAATCTCAGCAGTGCTTCTTCATTTGCTTGGCCGGGTTGAGGTTGCAGCAAATCTCTCAAGAAAATAACTGCTAAAATTTCTCCCGACCCAACCAATGAAGCAATTGTTTGATATCCTCCAGAAGTTGGTGCGGGGGTTTGTTGACTAATAGTTATACCCGCTTGTTGATGTAAAACTTCGCTAACAGATGGCCAGGTAATTGTAAAGCTCTGTGAGAAAAATTCCTGATGCTGAGTAACAAATTCTGCAAGTTCTGATTTCTTGCTTTCGTGAGCAATGAGTACTATATTTCTTTGGGCGATCGCTTCTAGAGGCTCACTTACATTTATCTCTTCTGAAATTTCCTCAGATTCAATTACTTCTACTTGAGATGAAATTTCCTCAGATTCAATTACTTCTACTTGAGATGAAATTTCCTCAGATTCAATTGCTTCTACTTGAGATGAAATTTCCTCAGATTCAATTGCTTCTACTTGAGATGAAATTTCCTCAGATTCAGTTACTTCTACTTGAGATGAAATTTCCTCAGATTCAGTTACTTCTACTTCAGAAACTTCTTCAACAGTTTGACTGATGATTTCAGGAGCTGCGTTTTCTATTGGCTCTAAAGATTGAATATCACCTGAATCAGAAACTTCACTTACATTGTCTTGTTCTGTACTCGGATCGCTCAAATCAACATATTGATTACTGAAAACTTCTGGAACATTATCATCAAGTGCCCTCAAGCCTTCAGGAACTTCGCTGACTGTTTCATCAGCTTCTACTTCATCAATGCCTGCGGTGTCTAGCGGAAGTGGCGTATCTAAATTTACTAATTCCTCTCTAACTTCCTCAGGAGCTTGACTTGATGTCTCCTGATGTTGAATATCTAGATCTTCATGAATTTCGCTAGTTTCTCGGGTAACACTACTCACAAATTCGTCAACATCTGTGGTGTCTTCTGCAACAATTAACGTATCTAAATCTACTACTTCTTCTTGAGTAGCTTCGGGAATAGCACTCTGTTGTGGTACTTGGTGAAATATATCACGCGGCTGCACGTAGGTGACTTCTGCCTCTAGTGCTGCTTCAAATTCTGCATCCCGCTCCTCAGTAGTTTGAGAAATAGTACCCTCAGTAATATCACGTGGCTGTACGAATGTGACTTCTGCCTCTAGTGCGGCTTCCAACTCTGCATCGCGCTCCTCAGCAGCTTGGGGAATGGCATTTTCTATTTCACGCCGTTGGACAAAAGTAGCTTCTGCTGCCAGTGCTGCCTCAAAATCTGTAACTTCATCGTGAGTAGTTTCCGGAGGTGTAATTTCTTCCTCAGGAGCCTCGATGACATCTTGAGGTGTAGCTATTGCCTCATCAGGCTGGGCTTCCCTGACTTCTGCAAATTCTATGTCCTCAAGGTTTAGGGTACGTTCTTCTACAACTAATGTACGCAAATCTACAATATCATTACGGACATCGTGTGGAACTTCGCTGACAGGTTCTGGTGGCTGAACTATGTTTTCAGGGCTGGTGACTTCAACAACCGAGATGTCATCATCAGTTTGAGTGGAAGCAACTTCTGAAATTTCGTTGATTTCTGGGGAAGCAGCATTAATTTCTGGTGTTTCTACTTCGTTACTAATTGGCGTTATAACTTCGCTGACTACCTCTGGGGCTGGACTAGCAACATTGGGAGTGCTGACATTTTCAGGCGATCGCGATCGAGAAAACAAAGAAGGATCTATAATTCTGAAGACAGTTTCTGGTAATTGCTCAGCCAAAGGAGCGACTGCTTCCATAATCAGAACGTAATCTGCAATTCGGATCACGTCTCCATCATTCAAAATATATGATCGCTCCTTTTCAGCTTGTTTGCCATTAACGATTGAGCCATTTCTACTGCCAAGGTCACTGAAGTAATAACTTCCACCTTTGACAAAGAACTTACCATGTTGCCGACTGACATCAGGACTTTCCAAGACTAAATCAGAATTAGGAGAGCGACCTACTATCCACTCTCCCCTGGTTGTAGTGTCTATGGTAAGGTCAACTTCATTGATTTCACTTAAATTTGGTGAATAGCTAACTTTTACTTTCATATTAATTTTTGGTTAATTTTATTGATTTCAGCTACCCAACGCTGACGGGTAGTATGTTCTAAATTTAAAATATCATTTTGTGACCAATGAAAATGATAAGCAATAAAAGCTACCTCCTCATATAAATTATCAGAGGGGTAGCTTATGACTCCCCCGCCAGTTCTAGCTCCACTGAAAATTGAGTATTGCAGTGGGGACATTGTGCCGGAATATGTGCATTACCTTGCTGGTTAATTCGATTGTAAAATTCTCGGAGATAGGCAATGTCATGTAAAAGCAGCCCCTCAAGTAATTCAGGGCTAACAGAGTTGAAACTACCCAAGCGAGTGATAACACGTGCAAGCATTACCAAAACGCCGTAAGCTGGATTTTCTTGAACTTTGCGTTCTTGTTGCACCAAAATTTCATCTTTAGCAGTGGCTAAACGCATCATTCCTTGACGATGTACTCGGTTTTCAGCATCACTCAATCCTCTAGGGAGAGTGAAAGCAAATTCAGTGCAGAGATTATCCTTTTTACGGGGCATAACGTCGCTTCGCTCCGAATTCAAAATTCAAAATTCTCTCTTGGAAAGTCTGAGCGGAGGAAACCTCCGCTCAGACTTTCCGCAAAATTCAAAAATTACAATCCTCATAAATAAATTTAGGGGCTTGTATCCTTATTCATGTTCGGCCATTTGGGTATTGGGAATGTGGCGTGGTGAAGTAAAATTCTCTCCCCATCTCCCCATCTCCCCAGTTCCTCAATTTTGAAGCAATGCCTCAGGAGAATTGACTGCATCTTCTGATGAAGAAGTTTCGCTTTCCAAGCCATTAATTCGACGATAAAAATCTTGGAGATAATTTAAATCCTGGGCAAAAAAGTTTTCTACTATTGCAGGACTAATATCAGATAAAGCACCCAAGTGGGTAATCACACGCGACAAGATAATAATCGTGGCATAAACTGGATTAGCTTTTACCCTTGGGTCACGCAAAGGTGCAATCTCATCTATTGCTGTTGATAATCGCATTACACCCTTGCGGTGGAGATTGCCTTCAGAGTCTAGATATCCTTTAGGCAGTGTAAATTCAAACTCTGTGGGAAACATATTTCTCCTAAATTAATTAGACCTCTTGCTTTGAAGGGGGGAAAGGGGAAGGGGTAAAGGGGAAACGGAAGATTCTTCATTTTCCTTTTAACCTTTTCCCTTTTCCCTTGGGATCTATTGTGTACGTTGAAATTCCTCAAAAGCAATCTCCAATTCTTCAATTTCTATTTCATGACTGTTAGCGTTGACATCAGCAATTTTGTAACTGGTAGGCCAAGCGCCAGCTAATTCAAATCTAGCTTCTTTTTTAGATGCTTGATCGTAAATAGATAAAGAAATAAATTCACGTTTTTCAGCCCACTTACCGGCTTCAACATCTTCAAACCACTTCCATAAATCTTTGGAGGCGTTCAAACCTTTACGCAAAGTAATATTGCCACTTTTAGCATTGCCAGGAAGTTTTGTTCTCACCGCTTTCCCTTTTGAAGCAGCCCCCCATTTTTGAGAAGTGACTTCACAAATCTCAATTACTTCCTGGGTTCTTTTAAAACCTTGGCATTCCAAAAAATAGCCATCGCTATCATTTTGACCTATGTCTAATCTTAAAAAGAAACGATAGTTTGTGAGAATTTCTGGTACAGCAACCATTGTTTTTACATTAGAAGGGACTGGGGACTGGAGACTAGGGACTGGGGAGTAGAGAATGGAGGCTAGGGAATAAGATAAAAAATACTATTTTCCAATTCCCTGAACCTAATACCCAATTCCTAATCCCCAGTCCCTAATCCCCAGTCCCTTTTACAAAAAATTAAGTTTTATGCTCTGACTTCTTTTTGTTGGGCGATTATTTCATAACCCTCAATAGATACTTCGATTTTCTCTGTTGCCGGGTCATTTTTTGTCACATCAAATTCTGGGCCTGTATATGATTCTGGGAAACAAGCCTTGAGGTTATAACGAATAACTTCAGTTTTCTTATCTTGGGTATAACCAACAACTGAAATTGCTTTGCGATTTTCATCCCATTGGCGAGGTTTTCCATCTTCGCTACAGGCTAAAAACCATTTATGTAGGCTCTCATCACCATTGTAATTCATGGTAATTGTGACATTATTAAACTCTGCCTGCCCAGGAAGATTTTGACGTAATGTCTTACCATTTTTACTTGAGCCTCTAACGCCTTTGGTGGCATTATTTTTTGCTCCCAATCCGGTGACTGATTGAACGAATTTTTCGGTGATGCCGTCTGCTTCAAAATAGAATACAGACGCGACTACATATTCCCCAGGCATATTTCATCTCCTAAATAAGTGAATTGTCAATTAGTCATTAGTTATTAGTCATTGGTCATTAGTCATTAGTTTTTCTTTGCATCTTTCAATGCCCAATGCCCTATGCCCCATGCCCAATGATTTATTGCTGCTCATCAAGTGCGTTCCATTGACTGATGCGGAAGATTACAAACTCCGCTGGTCTAACAGGACAAACACCTATCTCAACATACAAACGACCTAAAATTATGCTTTCGGGTGGATTAAGTTCGGCATCGCATTTAACATAAAATGCCTGTTCTGGTGAATCCCCGAATAAAGCACCTTCACGCCAAATTCGCTCTAAAAAGTTACTGACGGTACGTCGGACACGCGCCCACAAATCTTGGTCGTTGGGTTCAAAAACTACCCATTGAGTGCCTAGTTCAATCGATTTTTCTAGATAACTAATCAAACGGCGGACGCTGATATAACGCCACTCTGTTTTATCTGGTTCGACTAAAGTACGCGCACCCCAGATGCGAATACCCCGATTTGGGAAGTTACGAATGCAGTTGATACCAAGGGGGTTCAATAGTTCCTGTTCGCGGAAGTTAGTGTCGTAACCCAAACCAATTACGCCTCTGGGTACTTCATTTGCAGGTGCTTTGTAAACTCCTCTGGTTTCATCAGTGCGTGCCCAAACACCCATCATGTGGCCGCAAGGAGGTACTAAAATAGGATTGCCGCGATCGCGTGGATTTGGAACTTTGATCCAAGGGTAATAAAGCGCTCCAAACATCGAACGACGGTTAAATCTATTCAACCAATCCACTGCTTGTTGAGGTTTAACAGCGTCCGGCGGTGTATCCAGTAGAACCATGCGGTTGGGTGGATTGGGAATATCGCCACTGGCGGAACCCTCGCACATGCTAATCATCAGTTCCATGATGCCGTGGACTTGATCCAAATTGAGGATTTGCTCTTGATAAGCCCGCATCAAGTCAGGGCAAGCCAGCATTGTGATTTCATCAATTTCAAAAATACCGCGTACCCCGGTGCGATCGTCCCGTACCCCTTCTAAATCCCGTGAAAACCTATCCGGTGGAGTAGCAACAATGGGCGGCGCTAGTTCATACTGACCATTAACCGGACGCCGAGTTAAAGGCTGTCCGCTTTGAGTAATGTCTTCTACAGTGACATACATAGAATTTCTCAAAGCCGCCAGCGCGTAAGTTGCAACCTGACCAGGTTCGCGGTTCATGGTCAAGTTTTCGTATTGCTCTAAAACCTCATCTCCCCGACGAATTTGAACGGTGAAGTATTCCCCGGTATTTGGAGGAGCTTCTCCTTCAGTACCTTCAGGTAAAGCACGAGGAGAACCATCAGTAATTATAATATTTACTAATCCGCCTGCTGCTTGTTCGGGACGCAAGGTAATGCGTAAGGCTGGACGATTGCCACGAGAGTTGATTCGGAGAGTAGCAGGTTCTGGAGTTGCGGGTTTGGGTGCGCCTGGTAGTTGAGTACCGATGCTTGTTACCCAGCAGCGACCACCACCATTCATGAAGTAGCCATAAACTGCAAAGGGTAAATAAGCGTTGAAATCGGTGAAACCATCAGAATTGGGACGAGCAAAATAGTTGAGATATTGCGTCCAATTGGTCACCAACATCGGCTTAAATAGCTCAGCATCATCTCGAACATCTTCCGTAAAACCTACAAATCCGGCAACTGCTGTGCTAACACCTTCAATCGGTCGGCTCCCTCGGTCAAATTCTTCGATATAAACACCAGGAGCAAAGTAATCAAGTCGAGCCATGAAAATGCCTCCAAGTCAGTAAAAGCTTAATTATTCAGGAGTTAGAAATATTTCTTTGAAAGTATGGCTTTGGTCATCTACCAATGCATTCACATTCTGGGGTAAATAGCCAGGACAATCTATATTTAAAATATAGTTACCCATCTCAAGGTTTTCAAAAAAGAACAGCCCTTCTTTATTGCTTTCCATGAATTTTTTACTTCGCAGCAGAGTAACTTTTGTCCCCATTAATGGCAGATTTGTAGTTGCACTCTTAACAACACCTGCAATTACTACTCGCCTACTCATAATTTGGGTGGTACCATTACCATTGCCGTACATTTGATTTCGCAAATCAAATATTCGTTCCCAAACTAAAGGTACTGTAGTAGATTGTGTATCAAGAGGCACGGTAACTGTTAAATATAAAGCTGAACGCAAAGGTACATTGAGAGCACTCCATAAGCTGCCAGGTTCAAGTGACGGTTGTAGTCCAACCATCATTGGCAAACTCCCATAACCCCGCAATTCCGGAACTAAAAACTCCTCCTCTAAAGCTCGATGGCGCATAAGTACGGCCAATGCTTCACCGAGAAAGTGATGTTCGCCTAAAGTCGTCCTATCCCAAGCTGTTAATAGCAGCGAAACATCAAACCAAATAGGTGCCCAATTGACAACGCCGGCTTGCAGATGACGTGTAATATTACGTTCAACTTGCCTGCCGGCCTGTTGGAACTGCTTACTCTCACGAATATCATAAATATATAAATTGAGAGTCGGACCGGCTCCCTCTTCCCTGCGATTACTCGGATGGCTGAAGTCAATCTGCTCCGTACTGGTCAGTGAAGTTCCTCCAGCTAAAATTTCCGCTAAAGTTTGAAGAACGAAGATAAGCATGAAGGTCTTGTGCTGGTATCTAAATCCAGATGCATCTAGGTTATCTGTATCACCCTTGTAAAGTAATTAGACTTTTGTCGATATTTTGGGATGGGGGGATTGGGCATGGGGCATTGGCCATTGATATCATGTTTGTCTAATTGATTATCAACAAAAACTCTCCGTGTCCCCGCGTCTTTGCGTCAGCCCTAATGACAAGTGTTCAACTCGACATGATATGAAAGGTAAATAACAGCTTTATGAACACAACTTCGTCACCAAAAAATCATCCTTTTGATATATTTTTTTGATATATTAAGATGCTGGCTAGGTCAATCTATGAGAGTAGAGTAAAAACATCATGAACCGTTCCACTCCCATGAGTGACCAAGAGTATGTAGCGATTCGACGGAGTGAGGAGCGATCGCGGTTGGCAATTCGTATCGCTCAACTTGGGACGTGGTACTACGATCCTCGCACGAATATTGTCGAGTTAGACGAACGGATGCGGGAAATTTGGGGTGAGTCAGAGGATGCTGTGGTGTTGCCGCTGTCGCGGATGATGCAGCGTATTCACCCAGGCGATCGCCCACAGGTGGCAAATGCCATCAGTGCTGCCCTCGATCCGAGATCGTCGGGGACTTACGAAATTGACTGCCGCATTCTCTGGGATGACGGTAGCGAGCGGTGGATATCCGCTAATGGGCAGGCAATATTCGCAGGGGAAGGAGAGTTGCGGCAAGCTGTTGAGTTTCTGGGAACCGTCCTTGATATTACCGATCGCCAACGAGCCAAAACCGCCCTAGAAGAAAGTGAAGCCCGATTCCGAACTTTTGCTGAGAACAGCAAGGATGTGATTTGGATTACCGATGGCCGTGAAAATCGACTAATTTATGTCAGCCCTTCCTACGAGCAAGTGTGGGGTCGCTCGGCTGCGGAGATTTATACAGACTTAAGCCGTTTCATTGAATTTATTCATCCCGACGATCGCCAAGGCATCCAAGCCGGATGGCAGCAACGCATTCAAGCCGGATTGAGCCAGGAATATCGAGTAATTCGTCCGGATGGGTCGATTGTCTGGATTCGCGATCGCGGTTTTCCCATACATAACGCCCAAGGTGAGTTGCTATACATGGGCGGAATTGCTGAAGATATTACCAAACGCAAACAGACGGAACTGATGCTAGTGGAGCAGAAGAAACTGCTAGAGTTAATCGCATCAGGGCATCCGTTGGATGAATGCCTAAAAGCTGTGTGTGCTTCGGTGTCGAATCTCAATCTCGGCATCCGTGCCTGCATCTTGCTGGCCGATACTCAACGACAGGCATTTAAGTACTCCATCACTCCGGACTTTCCGCCATCATTCGGTAATGGACTTAAGGATGCCCCGATTAACGATCTGTGCATCGGCACTTGTGGTGAGGCAGTCTTTTCTGGACAGCCTATTACCTGTGCAGATATCGCCAACGATGAACGCTGGTCGCACGAATGGCGAAACTTATGCGTAGCTCATGATGTGTTGGCGTGCCATTCTACGCCCATATTCAGCGCGGACAACCTGCCCCTGAGTTCTCTGATGCTTTGCTTCGACGAAGCACGAATGCCGAGTGATTGGGAATACCAATTAGCTGACTTCGGCACTCAAGTCGCTAGCATTGTATTTGAGCGCGATCGCTCTCTTTTGGCGCTACAAGAAAGCGAACGTCGGTATCGCATGTTGTTCGATTCCATTGATGAGGCCTTCTGCCTGTGCGAAATGCTATTTGACGAGAACGGTAAACCAAATGACTATCGGTTTGTCGAAGTCAATCAAGTATTTGAAAAGCTGACGGGACTGAAGGAAGTCGTGGGGAAAACAGCGCGGGAACTCGTTCCCAATCTAGAAGCCTCTTGGTTTGAGATTTACGGTAGAGTCGTGCTGACAGGTGAACCCGTGCGGTTTGAGGATCAATCGGTGGCCATGAACCGTTGGTTCGATGTTAACGCCTTTCGTGTCGGTGACCCGCACAGCCGTAAATTTGCGATTCTGTTCACCAACATAAGCGATCGCAAACAAGCAGAAAAAGCACTGGTGGAAAGCGAGGAACGCTTCCGCAACATGGCAGACAACGCCCCTGTGATGGTCTGGGTCACCGATACCAGAGGTTATTGCACCTATCTCAGCCAAAGCTGGTATGAGTTTACGGGTCAGACCGAGAAAACGGGTCTGGGGTTTGGCTGGTTCGATGCCGTGCATCCCGAAGACCGGGAATCCGCCAAAAACATCTTTCTGGGCGCAAACGAGCATCGGGAGCCGTTCCGCTTAGAGTATCGCTTGCAGCACAAGGATGGTAAGTATCGTTGGGCGATTGATGCTGCAAGTCCTTGGTTTGGGGTGGATGGTGAGTTTAAGGGATACATCGGTTCAGTTATTGACATTAGCGATCGCAAACGTGCAGAACAAGAACGGGAACAGCTTTTGGCACGGGAACAGGCAGCACGGGAAGAGGCAGAGCGAGCCAACCGCGTCAAGGATGAGTTTCTCGCTATTGTCTCCCACGAATTGCGATCGCCTCTCAACCCCATCCTTGGCTGGTCAAAGCTGTTGCAAACTCGAAATTTGGATCGAGCTAAAACCGCCCAAGCCCTGAGTACTATCGCCCGCAATGCCACATTACAAGCTCAACTAATTGAAGACTTACTAGATATCTCCAAGATTCTGCGAGGCAAACTGAGTCTGAATTTTTCTCCGGTGGATTTAGCATCGACGATTCTAGCGGCAATGGAAACCGTGCGGTTGGCGGCGGAAGATAAATCCATTGAAATTTACACAATGCTGGAACCAGACTTAGAGCTAGCATTGGGCGACCCAAGCCGATTACAGCAAGTAGTTTGGAATCTGCTGTTCAATGCCATCAAGTTTACGCCACCAGGTGGTCGGGTTGAGGTCAAGCTGTCATTGGCAGCAAACGAACAACCACAAATAACAAACGAAAAATTTGCCCAGATTATCGTCAGCGATACAGGTAAGGGAATTCAGCCAGACTTCCTCCCTCATGTGTTTGAACACTTTTGCCAAGAGGATGCCGCTACAACTCGAAAATTTGGGGGACTGGGGCTAGGGTTGGCGATCGTTCGTCACTTGGTGGAGCTGCATGGTGGAAGCGTCCAGGCACATAGTCTAGGGGAAGGGCAGGGGGCAACCTTTACCGTGAAACTGCCGCTGATGCTAACCTCACCCCAAATCGATCAAGATAGTGGGCTATCTGAGCCAGTTTTTGATTTGACTGGCATCACGGTTTTAGTTGTGGATGATGATGCCGATACACGGGAGTTTGTGGTTTTTCTCATCGAGCAGTATGGAGCAAATGCGATCGCCGTTCCCTCAGCAAGAGAGGCGCTGATTGCTTTAACCCTCTCCCAGCCAGATGTGTTGCTCAGTGATATTGCAATGCCAGAGGTAGATGGCTATACGCTGGTGCAACAAATCAGAACTTTACCACCAGATCGGGGCGGACAAATTCCAGCGATCGCTCTGACTGCCTATGCAGGGGAAATTGATTATCAGCAGGCAATTTCAGCCGGTTTTCAACGGCATATTGCCAAGCCAGTCGATCCAGCCAAGCTAGTTGAAACAATTGCAGATTTGGTTAGAGAAGGTGGGCGTAAATAATTATCGTTAGGATAAGGCAGGGGGCAGGGGGAAATCAATCGTATTGGATGCAGGAATTGAGTAATTTAATTTTTGGATGTCCCCAAAGGGAAAAGCTCCTGAATTCTGCTGTATATAATGCCAGGGATATTAAGGAGAAAATCTCATGTTTGGCAAAAACATTTCTTAAAAAATCCGAAAAACTACAACTCTAGTGTGTAGATTAGTCTGGAGCAATTTTGATTTAGATGCACTATATTTTTTGTGCAATGAGTCCAAAAACCTAGTCTACTAAGGGCAAGACACTTATCCTACAATATTTATCGAATTGTTACAAATTATAAGTCCTATAGCACTGGTGTTTGATTTTTGAAACAACTCCGTACAATTCAAAAAGCCTGCTTTCCCATTGCCTATTGCCCATTGCCTATTGCCTATAAATCAAACTTGATTCCTATATATACTTACAAAAACGAGCTGCGCTTATGAATGAAAACTTAATAATTCTTCGTAAGAATTATGTGACAAAGATAACTTAATAAAAAAATAAACATTCGTGAGACTGCATAAATTTATACTAGACAACAGAAGACTAAAAAAATTGTTACAAAAAGCGAGTGAAGCTATGACAGTAGGCTTTTCTCTACACAAACTAGAAAATGGCTCTAATTATTTGAGTTCCTCAGATATCCAAAGTTTTTGTCAACTTGAGTCTGAGCGATTAACGAGTCAAGAGCCAATTTTTTTCGCTCGGATTGTCTATTATGATTGCTTGCTAAAAACTCATCAGGAAGTTATCAATTATCGTCAAGACCAATCTCCTTTTTCTCAAAAAACTTTAGCTTATTTGCGTTCAGAAGTATGGCTGACAGACTTCCCGCCCGTTTTTACTATAAATAAATTTCAACTGAAAGATTTTTCATCTATTTGTTACATTTGCCCGATAGGCTATAGAAATCAAAAACCGGAATACATCCAAATTATTACTGTTGAAACTCTTGCAGAAAGTTTGGAATTATACATAAAACGCTCTGCTATGCTCTTGGGTAAGTATGTAGATATTTACTTAGACTATGGAAGACAAAAAAATGAAATTCAACTTTTGGAAGATATTTTGCATCGAGTCGGTCATCAATTGCGTAATTCTTTAGGGCTGATTGGACTGTATGCACATAATTTATGCTTGGGTTTAAAGGAAAATCCTTGGCAAGAACAAGCAACAATTATCAGCGAAAGTATCCAAGATTTAGATACTAATTTAAACGAGCTTATTGATTGTGGTCAAAGTGTAAAATTAAGAGTTGCTCTTCAAGATTTAAGAAGTTTAGTTGTTGAAAGTGTCAGAAATTTACAACCTTTAATTAATGAAAAACAACTTAAAATAATCATTCCTGACACATCTACAATTCTGAAAATAGACCGACTACAAATGAAGCAAGTTTTTGATAATATCCTGAGTAATGCTGTTCATTTTAGTCCGAATTCAGGAACTATTACCTGTAGCTGGCAGATTTTTCAAGAGGAAGTTTTAATTAAAATCTCTGACCAAGGGCCAGGATTATCTCCAGAGGATTTACAAAAAATCTTTACGCCTTTTTATTCCCGTCGTCGAGGAGGTACAGGGCTGGGTTTAACCATTGCTAAAAAAATTATTTTGGATCATCAAGGAAGTATCTGGGCACAAGCTTTATCGGAAAGTGGGGCACAATTTTCCGTAATTTTGCCGAGACCAAGAACTGGATAGGTAATTCGTAATTCGTAATTAAAAAAATGATTAACAATCAAAAACTTTCAGTTTTACTGGTAGATGATGAAGAACGTTTTCGCCAAGGGATACGTACCCTGCTCAATTTTTATAATATTAATTCTGCATTACCTATAGAAGTTGTAGGTGATGCAGATTGTGTAGAGCAAGTTTTAAAATTCACTAACCAGAAGAGTCCAGATTTAATTTTGTTGGATATGCAATTAGCGGGATGTGATGGGATTACAGTTCTGGCACGTCTGAAGGAAGCTGCGTTTTCTGGTAAAGTTTTAGTATTATCTGCTCATCAAGAAGATGACTGGATTTTCCGCGCAATGCAGGCGGGAGCCGCTGGTTATGTGTTTAAAAATCGCTTGGCGACTCAATTGTGTGAAGCGATTAATACTGTAATTAGATCGGAAATTTATTTACCTTCAGAAGTGGCAAGTCGATTTTTCCGCTGTTTTCAAGCTTATTCAGATTCTTCTGTGAAAGCATCTCATCAAGTGCATTTAACAGAAAGAGAACAAGAAGTTTTATACTGGTTAACTCAAGGTGCTTCTAATGAAGAAATTGCTAAGCATTTATATGTGACAGTTGCTACTGTTAAGGCGCATCTCACCAGTATTTTTGAAAAATTGAAGGTTACTAGTCGTACTCAAGCTATTGTGGCCGCACTCAAGTTAGGATTAGTTAAAGCTTGATACGTCAGGAAGGAATAGACGTAATTCACTAAGCTGTTTGTAACCTATTCCACATTTAGAGCAGTTTTCTTTTGCATGAAGTACAAAGCTAGTGGTTTTGAGGCAGGAGGCACACTTTGGCTGCGCTCAGTGAGCAGGAGGCACGAGGGAGAACTCTTTATATCTGATTTTAGCCCTGCATTTTCTACCTCATTTACTTGCAAACTGCTGTAACTTGCATATACTCAGTAGTAAGGATGTTTGCCAACAGAAGGTTTTTCATTTTGAATTTTGAATTTTGAATTGCTTATATGCCTTCACCAGAATCTTTTTATCAAGAATACCCCTGTTCATATAATTTTCCCTTAAATTGCGATCGCCCTTTCCAAACGGCACAGCAAATCAAGGGCGCTAAGTTTTGCTTGGAATGTGGTTTTCTGGCAACTTTACCGCAGGAGGCTGAGATTAAAGGTAGTCAGGGTACTTACCAAATAGGTAGTTTTTCTGGTGTGCGGGGTTTAGGCCGTTTATACTCAGGTATCCAACTTAAGGACAAACAGCCTGTAATTATTAAAGAATATTTACTACCGAATCGTTCTTTTAATGAAAACGAAACTCTCAAACGCAAAGAAACTTTTAAAAGAGTCGGTGGAGTAACTTTAGCTGATAGTCGAATTCAAAACTTTCGGCTTGTGGAAACTAAAGAAGCGATCGCTGATGATAAAGGAGAACGCTGCTATCTAATTACTAAAGGAATAGACTCATCCCAAACTTTAAGTAAGTATATCATTGAAAAGGGAGCAATGACACCTGTCCAAGTGCGGGAAGTCCTCAATCAAGCACTACAAACTCTCCAATTTCTCCACACCCAAAAGCTGCGTTTTCCTTCTAACCAAATACAACTCGGTCTAACTCACGGCAACATTAATTTAGATAGTACTTTAATTAAAGTAGAAGGCCATCAAAAATTTTCTATATATTTTTGTGATTTAGCCATCTGGGAAAACTTATTTATTCCACCGATTATTCCTCAACCAACCCCCGCCAGACCCGAACAAGATTTACAATCTTTAGGAATGGTAGCCTTTTATTTATGGGTAGGAAGAACAACTAATTTATCTTCTAACCAACCTTTAGATCCTAGAGATAATCAACAATGGCCAGATACAGATAATCATTTAAAACAATTTATTTATCGTTTAATTGGCTTGGAAACTCCTTTTGCAAGCGCAGAAGCCGCTCGTGAAGCACTGTTGCAGCTTCCCAAAGAAGAGGCTGCTAATCATTCAGTGCCTTCTTCGGGTTCTGAAATAATTGAAAAGCGTTTGCCAATGCCTTTAATTCTACTACTAGGAATTTTAGCTTTATTACTAGTAAGTACGGGAATTTGGTATTTTATTTTGCGTAATTCATCAACAGTTACATCAAATAAATTGATCGAATGGTCTAGATTGGTGCGGAATTTCTCAGAAGTTCCCAACGTTCCTTCCGGAAATTTTACTTACACAGGAGAAAAAGATAGTACATGGAGTTATATTTTAACCCAACCAGTAGATGATAGCCGTTTAGCAGATTTCTTGGCAAAACCCAAGGCAGATGCAACAGCAATATATAACTATAAATCAGTTTTATCAGCAGATGTAAATAATCAGATTCAAAGTATAGCAGAAGTAGAAACAGGGAAAAAAGACTTTGCAATTACTAGTTTGGAAAATAAGATTACAAGTCAATTAAAAAAAGAACAAATTGCCTATGATGGGTTGATTGTTTTTGTAGCATTTAATAAGAGAGACTCAAATCTGGCTAATACTCTGGGAGGGCAAATCAGTCTTGAACAATTGCGTCAAATTTACACAGGGAAAATTACTAATTGGCAACAAATTAATTCCAAGCTGCCAAATCCTCTGGAAATAAAACCTTTTGCGCCCACCGAGCCGGAAGCGATCGCTAAATTTCAAGAAATAGTTTTGAAAAATGACCCCCAAGACAAAGCCTTATTTGCAGCAAAAGTTACTAAACTGGATACCACAAAAACCCAAAACCAGATACGTAGCGAGACTTTAGAGGGACGAACTACTGGGATTATCAGTTTTGGCATTATCAGTAAAACGTGGAAGCAGTGTAGTGGTTATCCCCTAGCGATCGCCAATGGTAACAAGCCAGCTAGCCAACCTTTGTTTCAAAAACGCGATCGGCGCTCCATTAATCCCTCAGATGACTTGTGTAAGCATGATGATTATTATGTTGATGTTACTACTTTCCAAAGCTACCCTTTGGGATACCCTATTTTTGTAGTGTACCCCCAAGACAGTAACCGCCTATCCGGTGGTTCTACATTTGCCCAGATGCTAACAACTCGTCAGGGTCAGTGTTTACTTAGTAAAGTAGGTCTTGTCGCTTTACAACCTATGCCTGATGATATAAATTCCTATGCTTGCAAATCGGTGCCCTAATCCTAGTTGTGAATATTTTAACCGCACCCTGCCTAACAATACTAAGGTTTGTCCCTGGTGTGGGACTCCCATAGGTAATGTAGTGGCTCCCACATCACAACCACCTACTCAGTCACAGCCCAGTCAACCCCCTATTCAACAACCACCCATTCAACAACCGCCCATTCAACAACCACCTAGCCAGTATCAGCGCCCGGTAACAGACCAACCCAACTACCAAGCTCCTCAACAAACCCCCGTAGATTATTCAACAGTCTATCAGCCACGGGTTCCCTATCCCCCAACACCTCCTGTTTATACCCCCCCGCCTCAAAGAGGACCAGTTTTAAAGCTGATTCATAGCACCGGTAGAGAATTTCACCTCGTTGGTGAGGGAGGTTATATTGGTCGTCGCAGTCAAAGTCCAGGAATAGCGCCGCCAGAAATTGACTTAACTGGTATTCCCCATGAAGGAATAGTCTCTCGTCGTCATGCGCGAATTGATTGGGACTGGTCGCAAAATGCATTTATGATTGTTGATATGAGTACAAATGGTATTTATTTAAACAACAATCTTCTCACTCCAGGTATGCAATATCGACTGCTGAATGGCGATGTGTTGAGATTTGGTCAGGATAATCTAGTTAATTTTACTGCTTATGTAATGTAACATTAAGCTGTTAATTTTCAAGAATCAGAGAGTGCATTAGTTTTGCAAAAGTTTTTAAATTTGATAGGGTAGTTGGCGATTTATCAACTACCCTTCAATTTTGGCGTAGATGTATACGATCTTAAAATTAACGTGAGTTCGACTAACTCACGTTATAGCGATTCTCGTTTGGATGCAATACACTTTGACCTCTCTCCAAACCTCTCTCCTAAAAGGAGAGAGGCTTTGAATCTTACTCCCCTTCCCTTGTAGGGAAGGGGCTGGGGGTTAGGTCTGTATTCCACTCAACCTTGAATTTTGAATTGTTAACTCTCTCCCCCTGCCTACACAACGATGGGATATTTTTTTAGTTGGAAGTCCCTTAAGCCTGTTGTTTGCGATAAATCTCATCGGACGACTAGCGTTAACACAACGATTACTGAGTTTATAGCCATTTGCAGTTGAATAGACTACAACAGTAGGGGCAAATATTCCCCAATCTAACTTACAAGATGTAGGTAAAAAAATTACTGCGGATTATTTGATGATTGTCAGTTGAATTTAGTTTTAATTATGATAAAAAGCCCTGTTTTAGATCCTTTGGCAACTAGTATTCAGCGTGCAGAAATTTGTCAGATTTTAGGAGAGACTTATAACCAAGAACGTTGGAACGATTGGCGCTGGCAAATGCGGCATCGGCTGACTAAGCTGGAACAATTTCAGCAGTTATTACAGCTGACTCCTGCCGAAGAACGAGGACTTTTAATAGCACCAGAAAAGTTTGCTGTAGCGATAACACCACATTTTGCATCACTGCTCGATCCAAAAGATCCGCTTTGTCCATTGCGGTTACAGGTGATTCCACGAGAAGAAGAACTCATTGTCAGTAGCACAGACTTGGTAGATCCCTGTGGAGAAGATCGCGATACCCCAGTCCCAGGACTTGTACACCGCTACCCCGATCGCGTGTTGCTACTTGCCTTGGATACTTGCGCGGCTTATTGTCGTTATTGTACGCGCTCTCGTTTAGTCAGCCAAGGCGAGATGCAGCCAGTTATGCGGCGATTGGATGCGATTGTTGCTTACCTGGAAGAACACACCGAGGTGCGTGATGTCCTAATTTCCGGCGGCGATCCGCTGCTGATGTCTGATGAACCTTTAGATAATTTGTTGCGACGGCTGCGTGGCATTCCACATCTGGAATTTATCCGCATTGGTTCCCGCGTGCCGAGTTTCTTACCGCAGCGAATTACACCAGAATTAGTGGCTTTGCTACGTAAGCATCGTGTGTGGCTATCCTTGCACTTTTGTCATGTGCGAGAACTGACTCCTGAAGTAGCACAAGCTTGCGATCGCCTTGCAGATGGTGGTATTCCTCTTGGTAGTCAAACTGTCCTACTAAAAGGTGTGAATGATTCGGAAGAAGCGCTGAAGAATCTGTTTCACGGTCTTCTCAAACTGCGGGTGCGACCTTATTACCTTTATCAATGCGACCCAGTTGTTGGTACTGCACATTTGCGAACAAGTGTGCAAACTGGGATTAATTTAATCTCTAAATTGCGCGGTCATACAACTGGGTATGCTGTACCAACTTATGTAATTGATGCCCCAGGCGGTGGTGGCAAAGTGCCAATTCAAGCTGAAACTTTACTAGCTTATGAAAACGGCAAAGCTACAGTCCGAAATTGGATAGGTAAAACCTACACTTATGTAGATCCAATAGAGGCAGACTGATGGGATTTTGAATTCAGAATTCAGAATTAGCTCTCGACCGATTACAGCTAATAACGAAAGCTTGCTTACTGGAAGTTATAGGTTAATGGGAATATTTATTGGACTTTGTTATGACTTGAAAGCAGACTACCTTCAGGGTGGTTTTAATGCTGATGAAGTGATGGAATTTGACGATGAAGAAACTATCATTGGGCTAGAAGATGCACTATTTGAGTTAGGTCATCAAGTTGAACGTATTGGAAATGGCAGAGAACTGGCTGTGAGATTAGCAAAAGGCGATCGCTGGAATCTGGTTTTTAATATTGCTGAGGGTTTGAAAGGTCGTTCTCGCGAAGCACAAGTTCCAGCAGTCTGCGAACTATTTGCTCAACCTTATACCTTTTCCGATCCTCTGACCTGCGCCTTAACGCTAGACAAGGCGCTTGCTAAGAGACTGGTACGCGATCGCGGTTTACCCACAGCGCACTTTGAAGTAGTGAATTCCACCGCACAAGCACAAAACTTATCCCTACCTTTACCATTGTTCCTCAAACCGGTGGCGGAGGGTAGTTCTAAAGGAATAACCGGGCGATCGTTTGTTAAAGAACGCGAAGAATTAGTGACAAGATACGAATTATTACGCAAACAATTCCAGCAGCCCGTACTGGTGGAAACCTTCCTTCCTGGGCGAGAAGTAACAGTGGGTATTATTGGCAACGGCAGTAACTCACGGGTAATAGGTGTGATGGAAGTGATGTTTACAGATCGAGCAGAAACTTCTGCCTACACCACCCTTAACAAAGACGAATATTTGGAACGAGTATCTTATCGTTTGCTTATCGATCCTGAACCACTAGCAGCACAGGCAAGACAGCTGGCCTTGGATGCCTACCATACTCTTGATTGCCGTGATGCTGCCCGCGTAGATATGCGCTGCGATGCTAATGGTGTGTTGCAGTTTCTGGAGATTAACCCATTGCCAGGACTTCACCATATCCGCTCAGACTTACCGATTATGGGACGTTTAGCTGGTATGTCATACACAGAAATCATTGCCGCAATAGTCGAGTCTGCTTGGCAAAGGTATGAATTGAGGGAGTAGAGGGGCCGAGGGGATAGGGAGAATATTATTAACTCCAAACTCTTGTACAGACGCGATTCATTGTGTCTCTCAGCACTCACCATTCAAATTGGTGGTCAAAAAATAAAAACGCCCTACTAAAAGTACTGCACCGATAAGCATTCCTAACAATAAACCCAACCATAAACCTATAGCGCCCAAACCTAGAGTGAATGCCATCAAGTAGCCACCGCCTAGACCAACTCCCCAGTATGCGAACATCGTAATCAATGTTGGTGTGCGGGTATCTTTCAAGCCGATTAAAGCACCAGCAGCGATCGCTTGAATAGAATAAAATACTTGAACTATTGCCGCTATAGCTAAGAAAGAGATTGCAGTGTGAACTATCTCGACATTATTCAGATTATTGGTGTCCAAATACATACTCACAATGTAGTTGGGAAATAGCCAAAAAATTGTTGCCACAATGCTCACGAAAGGAATAATAAGTGCAATGCAAATAAAGGCTGCTCTATTTACACCTTTGAAATCATTTTGTCCCTTGAGTTGTCCTACTCTCATCGTAATAGCATAAGAAATACCTATAGACACAGTTTCGACAAAACTTTCTGTCTCCATAGCAATTTCATGGGCTGCTAATTTATCTGTACCAAACCATCCCATGAGTAGAGCGGTCGCAGTGAATACTCCAACTTCTGCTCCATACTGCAAACCCAAGTACCATCCTGTTTGGAAGATATCTAAAAACATCTCCCTATCGAATTTATATAAAGCGCTGTTTAACTGGTAGTCTTGAAAGTACTCATCTAAACAAATCCAGGCAGCGGCAGCGATGAAATTCAACCAAAAAATTAGTGTACTTGCCCAACCGATACCAGCTAAACCAAGTGCTGGTAAACCAAATTTCCCGAACATGAATACATAATTGATAGTTGCATTCAATAATAATCCCGCCACAGTAATTACTGTTAAAAATTGGGGGCGATTCAGGGCAGAGCTAACTTCTTTTAAGATACAAAAGCCGAGTGCAGCAGGAAAACCCCAAACGATAGATTGTAAATATGTTTTAGTTAATAATACATTGCTTTCTTCTTGACCAGTCAGCATCAGAATAGAATCAAAGTGCCAAATGGCAAACATTACAGGAAAACACACCATCGCGGCTAACCAAATTCCCTGACCAGTAGCACGGCTAACTCGATCTATTTTTCCTGCACCAAAAGCATTAGCAACAGTCGCGCCTACTGTTGAGAGAATAGAACGACAAATAGAGGCTAGGGTAGAAAAGGTGACCGCACCTAAAGCACCAGCCGCTAAAGCTTGGCTATTAAGTAACCCCATCATTACCCCATCCAATAACGGAATCCCTGCTTCCAAGATTTGAGCGATTACTAAAGGAACCACTAATTGTAAGCAGGCTTGGATTTCTAATATGAACTCTGATTTAAGTTCTTTTGAGGTTAACTCCATTCCGGTATAAATACTAAGTAGGGCTATAGAAAGGTTACCTTAGTATATTAAGATAAGTTAAGCTCAACAAGTAAGGGACTTCCAAATAAAAAATATACCGTCGCTTTGAGGGCAGGGGGCAGGGGGGCAGGGGAGACAGGGGAGACAGGGGGAGCAGGGGAGGTAGGGGGAGCAGGGGAGACAGGGGAGAAGAAATTAGTTGTATTGGATGCGGGAATTGAGTAATTTAATTTTTGGATGTCTCCAAGATTGCACTACCTCAGCAAAATTTAAAATCTAAAATTTGGTGATTTTGAAGAGCGATGTCTAGGACGGGCTAAGACTACGCACTAGTACGACAATAAAACTATGTAAAGATACGTTACATAAAATTGCCAAGTAGGATAATTTATACTTACGTCGATAGCGATCGCAATTAGACAAATTGTACGATCGACTCAAACAGTATTTATGGGGAAAAGTGAGATGAGCGATCGTAAAATTGGCCGCCCAAAAACAGCTACATCGACTTCTACAAATCCGTCTCTTGTCTCACCAAGTACTCCAACATTGGCAAACCCAACGCGTGGTTTTGGTTCACAAATAAACACTGCTCCAGCCGAAAAAGTAAATGAAGTAGCGATCAATTCGCAACAGACACAATCTGCTGATGAGCAATTATTAGAACCAGAAACTAACAAAAAACAGCCTCCTAGTCATGACATTAGTCGCATATCGCTGCGTTCACCAAAACGATTCAACCAAGGCGCGAGCAATACGCCAGAGAATGCAGTCGTCCAAGGGTATGGTATGGGTGATACATCCTACGGAGTAGAAGTTGCGTCTCCTAGCGGCGGACAACATCTGCCACAGCCTGTGCAAGACAAGATGCAGATGTCCTTAAATACGGATTTTTCAGATGTCCGAATTCATACAGATGGGCAAGCGGAAAAACTTGGCTCTCAGGCTTTTGCTTCTGGTAATAATTTACATTTTGCTCAGGGTAAGTATGACCCTCACAGCAAATCTGGTCAAGCTTTAATTGGACATGAATTAACCCATGTAGTTCAACAGCGCCAAGGGCGAGTTAATGCACCAAATCAGCCTGGAGGAGGAAATGCCACAGTTGTGCAAGACGAGGCTTTGGAGACAGAAGCTGATATGCTAGGCGATCGGGCAGCAGATAATTCTAATGTAGAGGACGAGCAATCTATTCAAGCCAAGGAAATAGAAGGAACTGTCAGCAACCTAATCCAGCAAAAGCCCATTGTACAAAATGTTCCACTTGTTGGCGCTGTCGTTGCTTGGGGTTCGGCTTTGACAACACAAGCAGCCGCAGAAGCAGCAACCGTAGCAGCAGCAGTGATTCAAGCTGGTCAAGCTGCTGCACAGGTAGGAGGTGCGCTTGCTCCCGGACAAAGCGGTGTGCAAAGCGTTCAGCTAGATAATGGATATATGTCACCTGTAGATAAACAAAAGCTACAGTTGATTACTCAGTATAGGATTATTAACGCCTACGTGGAACAGTGGAAAAGACAGCATCCTGATGTATCTTTAGCTCCACCAACTCCAGCCACCCCAACTCCAGGAACCACCCCAACTCCAGCCACACCAACTCAGGGAACCACCCCAACTCCAACGCCAGCAACTCCAGAAACATCCCCGAATCCAGCTGCCGGCACCATAGATACAGCGATTTTGGATGCTGTCAAAGCAAAAGTTCAGTTAGAGATTGAAACACAATTCAATACAAACCAAAAAACACAAATGACTGTGCAGTTTATCTGGTCAGACAGTGGAGATCACACCGCAGATTTAATCGGTACAGTTGGAGCAGTTGAATTTACCAACCTCAAAGGAACTTTTATCAGAGAAAATCTGCAATTGAGTAGTGATGCAGCCCAAATTCCCAACTTAGCTCCGCCAAACAGGGGTCAAGAAATGGATGTCAGACAATTCAGAGGCGGAAGTATGCGTCGGGGTTCTGCAATGTCTATTGGCTACGGTGATTCACTATCCATCAATTTGACAGGTAGCGGCCCAACGATAGACCATGCAGGAAACGATGGACATGGAGTACACACTTACAGCACAGATTGGAATTGGGATGACAATACAACACAAGGCGATTTTCCGCTGAGAATTCTGTCAGATGGAACACCTGTTTTTGAGGCTCCAAAATGGAGAGGCGAACCAGATGATTTCTCTTACCTTTAGGCTATAGCAGGACTAAAGTAATTCAAAATTCACGCATTCAAAATTTCACCCTGAGCGGAGTCGTACCCCTACGGGGAAGCAAGCTACGCGTAGCGTCTCGCAGAGAAGGGTCAAAATTAAGAAAGCCAGACAGAACAAGGGTTTCTTAATTTTGAATGTACATTGAAAATTTTTGAAATGCTTATCAGACTGTGCTTTCACGTTAAGTTGACACCCATACACAGCTGGGGAGCAACGCGAAAAAGTGAGATCATCGTGAAAAGAGCAGGGGGAGCAGGGGGAGTAAAAAGAAAATGTCTAGTATTTTTTACTACCGAAATAATCCTAAATACACTTGTTTCTTTCTCTACCCCTGCCTCCCCTGCCTCCCCACCTCATACTCACCACTGTCCAGAATTATCTTCTTGTTGTAAACCGATTAACTGTCGCCGCTTCCAAGCATAGTGAAGAATATTAATTCCTAGTTCTTGAGCTGTACGAATGGTTAATCGGGGTAGATTCAAATCTGCTAATCCCCAAGCAGTTGCTAAATCCCCAATTACTAAAATAATTCCTCCACCAATTAGTAGTTTAATTTGCTGTTGATTAACCAATGGTAACCCAGCAAATAAGAAAGGTTTTGTTCTTAAAGGATGACTCCGTTGCAATTCTTCTAAAGGTCTTAAAGGACTCTCTAACTGTTGTGCTAATGCTTGAGTACTTTCAATCAAAGTATTAGAATTTATTGGTGCATCAACTAGAAGCACACCACCTAAATTTAAGTAATTTTTAAGAGATTCAAATTCGAGACTATTTAAAGATATGGCTTGTCCACCTGTGAGATAAAGTAAGTCATAATCTTGGATATTTTCTGATAAAGAAACCTGTCCTGGTTCATCAGCCCCTCGCAAATTCGGATACAAGGGTTCTACTGCTTGTAACAAGTATGAAAGGCTGAAAAAATTACGCGCACATTCTGGGTCACTATGATTGGCCTGCGCTATTGCTACAAGTGCTTGGGGACGCATTTGTGCTTGGCGGCGATAACGCAAATCAATGTTGTTATATCCAGGAAAAAAAGCATCCGCAGGTTGGGTAATGTCAGTATGTCCAGGTTGCAGAAGGATTCGACATATTTCGATTTCTGAACTGATTGGTGTAGAGTTTCTTTGGTCAATTCGATAAGTTTCTTGAACAAGATCTCTTTGCTGTGCGCGTCGCAATTCATCAGGGTCTACATAGCTGACTACTAAGTAGATCATGATTGGTTCTGAGGTTGCTACTTCTATATCAATGGGAAATTCATAGGAGGTGGGTACAACAATTAAATTACCTGCTAAATCAATGGCTATACCAGGTTGAATTTGTACCCAACGTCCATCTCGATATCTGGCTTCTACTTGGCTGGGTGCAGGAATATCTCGGACACCTAAACCGCAAACAATTCCTGGTTGATTTAAACTTTGATATTGGGCATTTTGCCGCAGACGATGGTAATCGTGGGCTGCTCGCCAGCGTTCAGCATTGATTAATAATCCGTCTGTGGCTTGCAGGCGTTCAAAGGATTTAATTGGGGGGGGTGGGAAGGGGTGGGACATAAGTAATTCAAAATTCAAAATTCAAAATTCAAAATTAAGAAAAGTTTACGCAGAGGCACAGAGAGAATAAGTTTTAGATTTTATTAGCTAGGAGGATTTTCGATAGTTAGTTCGTAGGTGCAGAATGCTGGTTTTTCTTGTTCGATTATTCTTTGAATAAGTTGTTCGTTGATGATACCGCTAGAAATGTTGGAACGTAAACGAACTACAAAATGATAAGCTTGTCCGCCGGCTAAAACTGCATTTCCGATTTGTGCGTCTCCGATAATGAAACTTGGCCCAAAAGGTTCTGTGATACTAATATGTTTATCTGCTTCATTAGGTAAATGTTCGTCTAAAGGTAAGCCTGTATAAAGATGTAAGTAGAGACGCAATCCTTTACGAGTTCCTCGCCAGCGATAGAGTTCTACTGCACGACGAATTAAACGCCGCTGTTGCTGGAGATCCCAAACGGAATCTACTTGCCAAGCAACCCAATGAGCCATAAAGGGTAGTAGTGCTTGCGGCGATGTCAGGGGGTCGAGGTTTGCCCACATGACGTTATAACTATCAATTATTGGTTGAAAAGCTTGCTCAAATATTTTCATGAAGCGACCAATAAAGTCTATTTCACGATACAAAATTGGCAAGAATTCCATGTAGGCGGTGTAGGGACGAATGTATAAATCAAAATACTCACTTCTGTGGATTTCTTCGTTGTCTGTGCCTTGGTCGATATGTACAGTAACTAGGCTGCGAAAATTAAGAGTTAGTTTGTCTTTTTTTCCTGAGTTTATGGCTTCTTGATCTTCAAAAAATGTGTCAGGAATAGAAAAGTAGAGAGATACATCCATTTTTTTGTTAGGTGCTATCTCATTACCGTCTGTAATAATCTGACACCACTCACTCGGAAAGTTTCCCTCAACGCTCAAGTTGACTTGCAAAGGACGCGATTTGAAGTTTTCTACATGGACAATCATCTCGCTTGGGTGTCCAGGATGCAAGAGTAAACTACAAGAAGCTGCATCCATGTTTTCCGTACTGGCAAAGGTTAAACCCCCCACAGGTAAAGCTTCGGGAATTTGCATTGGGGTTAATTGAATGCGTACAGCTGGACTAGAGCGACTTTGAGTCATAGGATTGGGGACTGGGGATTGGGGACTGGGGGTAATAACTACTGACTAATGACCAATGACTAATCAGCGATTAATGATTTGGATGTCGTGACTTGAACGCAGATTTGTGTCAGCCCAAGAACATATCAAACCTTCTGGGCCTGGGTCAATTAATTGTTCTGGTGATGATTGTCGTCTCCAAATTTCTCCTTGTTTGCGGATGGGAAATAGCAGGACGGGGCCTAAATGACGCACGCCTGGGGTTTGTTGCAGTAAGGCGACAATATCCGATGTATAAACTGGTCGCCCAAATGGCCAGCCTTGGCCGTCGAGTCCTCCGGTTAATGGATTTAAATATTTATACAGCAATACTCTTAAATTGCGGCGAATTTCTTCTCTGGCATAAGGATTGTCGTAGGCGGGTTCTAGGGCTATTTCTGTTTGGACGGAAACACCTACGTAACTGGGTTCTTGGAGTTCTATTTGTACTCCTAGTAAGCGCCTTTCATCTAAGTAAGTCAAAATTTGGTCTTGGAGTGCGCGACTCAAACCAAATTCTTCTGGTGTCATGCCATCCCCTTGAGCGATCGCATCTGTATTGGCGAATGGAACTATTACTAAACTAACTATACCTGCTTGTCTACGCGAATTTGCTGACAAACACCTGACGCGAGCGATCGCTCCTCTGCCTGCTTGTTGGGTTAAAACTTCAAAATCTTCGGCGGTGACGGCGCGATCGCGGGTACGGAGAATTCGCGGTGCTTTCATCACAGCTTGTTCTAGTGACTCGGCATCCGCACCATTCATTGCTGGGATTAGATTTATGACACTGGCAATGTATGGATATGCAGACTTCAAAAACTGAATTGCCCCAGCTTGCACGTTACCTTCTCTACCACCACCTGTGCGATATGCTACCATTCTAATCTCAGCGCCACGGGGAGGAATCGCCCCATACTGGTGTTGAGACTGGCTGTTTTCTAGAGTACTGACTTGTACAGATGTGTCGTCTAATCGTGGTTGCTGAATTCGGGTTCGCACTTGTGTTTGCTGTTTGAGTTGACTGGGTTCCCGAATCAGCGGGCCAAATTGCACTTCACCTGTCAGGGAATCCACGGTGTAATGAAAGTGATGCGGTGCAGAATCAGCAAAATCTCTCACCTCAGTCCACCTCTGAGGCAAACCATTAGCAGGAGTAACTAAAATATACTCGTTTTCTTTGCGGTCTAAAATTGGTGAGCTTTGTAACTGGAAACTCTGACCGGGTGTACCATCGCTAATTCCCAAGCGCTCATCGATAATCAGCGTACTGTGACTAGCCCTGACTGTGCCGCCAATTGACCGTATTGCTAAACCAGTAATTCGTGGCGGACGATTGTAACCAGATTGATTGGTTTGTGTGATGGCAAAGGCACAACGCAGCCAGCGACCCCGGTAAGAGGTAAAGTTAGTTACAGGCCAAATCTGCGGGAGATGCAAACGTATCTCTGCTCCTTGAGCCGGGTTTCCACCTTGTTGAGCCATCTCATAAAAACTGAAGCCGCGAGTTTTATCATCTGATTCTTGCAATAAAACTGGTTGCCAATTTTCTCCATCCCAAGCTTCCCAGTTGCGGGGCGGTTGATTGGGATTAATCCCAGCAGGAGTAGCCGCAGCTCCTTGGAAAATAATTTCTAAGACATTAGCATCTAAAGGATCGTCAGAATTAATTACTAAATAAAAACAGTTACCAGGCTGGGGTTCTTCTTCAAAAATTGACTGTTCGTTACCTGTCCAGTAACCATTAGATTGACGAGTCCAGGAAGTTGTGACTCTCTCTCGCAGAGATTGGGGAATATCTTCGATGGTTTGCGCCGTTAAAAAGTGCTGTATCCGGGGTTTGCCGATGACTAGCGGCGAATCTGTGCTAAAAGTAATAGATTCTGTTGTCTCAGTTTCAATAGTTGCAGCTTCTAATCCTGCGGGAATAGTGTAAGCTTCGGGTAGTTCAGCGCTTAAATAAAAAGTTAACTCTGTGTAGGCTGGGGCAGGAGGCTGGAGGCGAATACCCAGTAATTCCAGAAAAGCTACATAATTTTTTCGTGGTACTTGGTTAAATCTCAGCAACATTTGGTCAGTTAACCAAGCAAATAACTCAATTAGCGTAATTCCTGGGTCGCTGAGATTGTGGTCTGTCCATTCCGGACAGTACCGGGGAATACGCATTATACATTCATCCACCAAGTCATCGAAAGCGCGATCGTCTAAGTTGGAAGAAGGTAATTTTGGTAAAAAGTCAAAGTTCATACCAATTTAAAAAAAGAATGTGACAGATAGACCATTTTGTAGAGACGCGATTCATCGCGTCTTCTTAATGCGTGAATTTTGAATTGATCTCACGATTCCTCCCCAGCTGAAACCAAATAAAAAGGATAAACAAAGCTATACATATCGTGACCCTCTTTGAGTCGATAATTGATGGTGATATCTACTCTGCCGCGTATAGGGTCAGGTTCGGTGAGAACTTCCTCGACAATAATGCGTGGTTCCCAAACTTCTAAAGCTTCCAAAACATAAATCCGAATTCGCAGTAGAGTATCGGTATTCAAAGGTGCAAACGCCAGTTCTGACAAGCGCGAACCAAAAGTAGGCCGATAAACCCGCTCACCTACTCCAGTGCGGAGGATAATCCAAATAGATTCTTTAACTTTTTGTTCTTCACGGCTAAGCTGTATCCCACCTTGCACATTCAAGCGCAATGGATAAGCCCAACCTGTTCCCAAATAGGCTCGCTCACGACCATAAACCATATCTGGCACTTAGACAGCTGTTGACATTTATATCTTCAAAGATATCGGCACAAAGGGGTAAAGCCTATTCGCCAAAGGTCGAGGATGAAGGGGCAGGGGGCAGGGGGAGAATAATAACTCTTCACTCTTGACTCAGGACTGGGGACTTTGCCGTATCTTTGGTGGTAAACTAGCAATTAATTTTGGGTTGTGCTGTAGCTAAACTCAACCTCTAAGAACTGCATTCGCCTTTGGTGTGCTCAAAGCGATCGCCCTAACAATCTCCATGAAAAATTTTGCTTTACTATTTGCCATAGCTATCGCTGCTACATTTGGATTAGTTTTCGGGACAATGGAAGCCGCCTCTGCTTTAAGTTGGAACTGGAGTTATTCTGCTACTGGGATAACGGCCAGCGGTACTTTCACCACTAATGACACTCCTGATGATTTGGGTTTTTACCAGATTTTGGAAATTACTGGTACACGAAATGGTGAAATAATTACTGGTCTGCAACCTACCGGAACTCCAATACCCGGAAATGAACCTTCTAGTATTGACAATTTAATTAGTCTTAATGCTCAACAGTTAACGGGTGAAGGTTTTGGATATTCCACTTCTGTTGGAAATTACTCTAGTCCATTTTTCGCTAGTTTTTTGCCGACACCGAGTTATTTAGAGGTTTTTTCGGTGCCGCCATTGATACCAGGTTCTAAAAATTTGGGAGCGGAAGATAGTGAGTTACCCATTAGTTTTTCTGCAACTATAAATCACCGTCCCTGAACTTCACTTCTATTGTTAGCTTACTCACTTTCGGTACTCTAAGCGTTGCTTCAGCAATCACAGGACTTACGCAAAATTATGAAAAAACGTAGACGCGGAGCGGCTTGCCGCAGGCTACCACAAAGGACACAAAGAACACAAAGAAATAAGAGTTTCAGAGAGTTTTTGCGTAAGTCCTAAATCAAATTTAAAATGACAAATGACTAATTCAGTACTTTGCTATATCTTTGGTGGTAAACTGCCATTAGTTTTAGATTGGGCTGTAGCTTAACTCAACCTCTAAAAACCGCATTCGCCTTTGGTGTGCTCAAAGCAATCGCACTAACAACCTCCATGAAAAATTTAGCTCTATTATCTGCCACAGCTATTGCTGCTACATCTGGATTAGTTTTTGGCACAATGCAAGCGGCCTCTGCTTTAAATTGGAACTGGAATTATTCTGGTATTGGCATAACGGCTAGCGGTACTTTCACCACTAATGACACAGCTGACGATTTGGGTTTTTACCAGATTTTGGGAATTACTGGTACACGCAATGGTGAAACAATTACTGGTTTGCAACCTGCTGGAACTCCAATACCAGGAAACGAACCTTTTAATGTTGATAATTTAATTAGTCTGAATGCTCAGCAATTAACGGGTGACGGTTTCGGATATTCCACTTCCGGAGGCAATTATTCTAGTCCATTTTTCGCCAGTTTCTTGCCGATACCGAGTTATTTAGAGGTTTTTTCGGCGCCACCATTGATACCAGGTTTTGAAAATTTTGGGCCGGAAGATAGTGAGTTAGCCATTAGTTTTTCTGCAACTATAGTCACCGTCCCTGAAGCTAGCTCTATTGTTAGCTTACTTGCCTTCGGTACTCTGGGCGTTGCTTCAGCACTCAAAAGTAAGAAATCATCCAAATCATCCAAATTCACTGACAAGAGTCTCGAAAAAGTAATTTAGCTAGTAGCTAGAGGGGCTTTCAATACTTGTCGGTTAAGGGGAAAAGGGGAAGGGGAAAGGGGGAAAGAAAAAAC